>NZ_JBFUHS010000018.1:0-105205 GCF_056402255.1 Pseudomonas sp. P4_B4 | reverse complement strand
GGTGGGAACGCCGCAACAAGTGGCCGATCGGATTGAGGAGCACGCCCGAATTTCCGGCACCAGTGGCTACATGCTCAACCCGCTGATCAGCCCAGGCAGCCTCGAAGACTTTGTTGAACTGGTCATTCCTGAACTGCAAAAGCGTGGCTTGTATCGTACTGAACCACAGAGCGGTACTTTCCRTTCGCGGTTACGGGACGATGGCGCTAACCATTTACCGGATTCTGCCTACGGCGCCTCATTCCGCTTCGATGAAGGTTTTTAGGATGGAGGTGCCTGTCCCGTTGAATACAGACGCCTTCCTTTGACGTAGCTCCGTTGTAATCAATCGACTCGGTGTTGCTTGCTCAGTGACTGAGGCTTGTCCGTATTCTCACGGGCAAGTTCAATGCACTTCAATGCCAATATGGTTGTCGGGTCGACCAGTGCGACTTCATGATTTTTGATCATGTAGGATTCGCTATGATCGAGCACCAGCGGTAGCTCTGTACATCCCAGGATGAGCACATCTGCGCCCAGTTCACATAAGTGCTCTGCGGCGGTCAGAAGCTGGTCTTTGCATATGCCCTCTGTGAAACCTGCCTTGATGCCGTGCTCTCCGTAAATTGCCTCCATAACCAACGCTTGGTAATCCACACCAGGGGCAATTATTTGAAGCCCTGCTTGCCGAGCTGCCTCGTGATAAACCTGACTTTTGATGGTGCCGGAGGTCGCTAGCAGCCCGACTGTTTTGCCGACGCCGTATCGCTGCACGATAGCCTCTACCGTCTCGGTCAGCATGTTCACGATAGGCACACGTAGGTGCGCCTGGATGCGTTCGACGAAGGCATGAGCCGTATTGCACGGAATCGCTATGGCATTGGCTCCAGCACTCTCGAGTCGTTTGCATGTTGCGTACATCGCCATCGTCGGGTCGGTTTCGTCATACAGCAGGTTGGCTGTGCGATCAGGTATCTGGGGGTTTTGTTCGACCACCATTTTGATGTGCTCTTGATCTCGACCTGCCGGTGTATGCGCAACGACCTTGCCCATGAAGTCGACGGTTGCCGCAGGCCCGACTCCGCCCACGATCCCAAGTTTGAAAGGCGGACGGGTCGACTGGCCTTTCTCCAAGGTGGCGAAAGCGGCATAAATCTCGTTGATATCCAGAACAGTGATGCCACGCCGTTGAAGATCACCGCAGACCAACGACAGCTCAGTCATGCCAGGCAGGATGATTGTGGCCCCTTGATCCTGAAGCGAGAGGCAGGCCTGATAAACGCACTCCAGCGGTACCCCGTCAAGGTGTCCATCCTTGATGCCGTTGACTCCGTACATGGCGTCCATCAACCCGGATTGCTCGTTATCGTTTGGATAAACGATCTTGAAATCAGTGCCGAAATAGCGCTCAAACAACCCGGAGTGCCTGACATAGTCGGACGCGATGATGCCCAGTGTTGTACCGGGGGCAGCGACATGATCCACGTGCTTGCGTAACGACGCCATCATATCCAGAACGGGTATCCCAATTTCCTCCTGGATCTCCTCCCGAAAGGTGTGACTGGCGAAACAAGGTAGTAAGACTGCATTGACTTCGCTGGCCTCAAACGTCTGGCAAACCTGAAATACGTAGAACTTTCGGGAGGTCATGCTGGCGCCCCGATCCAGGGGCATCAGGACGTCTTTGAAGGGGTGTTGCTCAAAGAGGAAGTGATAGCGACCTTGATCCTCCAGAACAGCTCTGGACTTCACCAACTTGTAGAAAAGATCGCCGCCGGCCAGTGAGCCAAGCCCACCGACGATACCTAGTTTGCGTGCAAACGATGACCCACTGGACGGCTTCGATTTACCTTTCATGTTTAGGTTCTCAGGCGGTGGCTACAGTATGAATTGGGAGCGGAGACTCAGTGCCGGGCGCGTCTTCAGCTTCTTCATGTGGTTCTGATTTGGCAACCACAGCCGTCGCGATGCTATTGCCAACCACGTTGGTGGCAGTCCTGGCCATATCGAGGAATTGGTCGATGCCAAGGATCAACAAAATACCGGCTTCGGGAAGATTGAACATGGGTAGCGTAGCCGCCACCACAACCACCGACGCTCGGGCTACACCCGCCATTCCCTTGCTGGTGATCATCAGCGTCAGCAAGATGAGCAGTTGCTGTGTGAAGTTCAAGTCGACGTTGTAGGCCTGTGCAATGAACATGATGGCGAACGCTTGATACATCATCGAGCCATCAAGGTTGAACGAGTACCCCAACGGTAGAACGAAGCTGGATACGCGCTTCGGCGCACCAAACTTCTCCAGTGCCTCCATGGTTTTCGGATATGCGGACTCGCTACTGGCAGTGGAAAATGCCAACAGAACAGGTTCGCGGATGAGCTTGCCCAAGGTAAACACTGAGCGCCCCAGGAACAGGTAGCCGGCAGCGAACAACACGCACCACAGAATCACGATGCCCAAGTAGAACTCGGCAATCAGCTTTCCGTAATCGACTATCAAGCCAAGACCTTGAGTGGTGATCGCCGATGCGATGGCTGCGAAAACGCCGATTGGCGCGAAGGCCATGACGAAGTCCGTGACCTTGAACATCACCTTGGCCAGCTCTTCGATGCCATCGACAATCGTTGTGTAACCGGCTCGCTTCACACCCGCCAAGGCAAACCCGAAGAACAACGAGAACACCACGATTTGCAGGATTTCGTTGTTGGCCATTGCTTCAGCAATGCTGCGGGGAAACACGTGACTGATGAAAACCTTGAGGCTGAAATCCCCGGTGTTCACCACGGGGCTCGCCGCATGCTGGACGACCTCCATGTTCAGTCCTGCGCCGGGTTGGAACAGGTTCACCAGGCCCATGCCGATTGCCAGCGATATCACCGAAGCGGTTACGAACCAGGCCATGGCTCGCAGGCCTATGCGCCCAACGGAGCGGGAGTTTCCCATGCTGGCAATGCCGCCGACCAAGGTGGCGAACACCAGAGGCGCGATGATCATCTTGATCATGCGTAAAAATATGTCGGTGACCATCGAGAAGTAAGACGCGATCTCTTTGGCGCTTTGTTCGCTCCCTGCGAAGTGGTGGCACGCCCAACCGACAAGCACGCCTAAGGCAATGCCAATTGCGATCCGACGCGGAAGTTTATTTTTCTTCACGGAGCTTTCCTCAAGTGGTTTTTTTGCTTTTTTTACTTGGCAGGAGACAAGTGTCATTCGGTCGAAGCTCTGTGGCCTCGCACCAACGTTTTCGATTCTAGGGGCGGGCTTCGAAGGGCGTGATGAGTAATCCCGATAGCCTCATGCGCATTTGGAATAGTTTTCGAAACTGCTGCTTTTTCCTGATTAGGTCGCAGTAAACTGCTCATTCGGGGCATGAGGTGTCGGTATGCAAATCAAATGGCTGGATGATCTTCTGGCGGTCGCGGAGTGGAAGAATTTTTCTCGGGCTGCGGAGGTTCGCTGTGTGACCCAGTCGGCTTTGTCGAGGCGTATAAAGTCACTCGAAGAATGGGTCGGTGCGGAGTTGGTGGATCGTGGCACCTATCCTGTCCAACTGACCTCTGCTGGCCGCACATTTTGTGAAGAAAGTCGCGAGGCATTGGCGGGGTTAATGAGGCTGCGCTCAAGCCTTCGCGAGGTAGAGCGGATGCCTGGGCGATCCATCCAGGTCACTGCAGGCCACAGTTTGTCGATGACATTCCTGCCGAAATGGCTGAAGCAATTTCAGCAGCACAATGAGCAATTCAATGCACGGGTCGTTGCCGCCAACATCCACGACGCGGTCATATCTCTGGAGGAGGGTAGTTGTGATCTGATGATTGTCTATCATCACCCCTTGGCGCCCATTCTTCTCGATTCGGAAAAGTTCGGGAGTTTGACCTTGGGTCATGACGCGTTTATTCCTGTGTGCGCACCTAACGGCGATGGGAATCCGCTGTATCCCTTACCGGGTACCTCCAGCAAAACAGTTCCTCACCTCGCTTATACAGCTACGACTTTTCTAGGTCGTGTTGCCGACATCGTCATAAAGAATGGCCCGACTGCATGCAGTTTGGAGCGGTGCTACGAGGCGGATATGACGATGCTACTGATGCGAATGGCAGTCGAGGGTTATGGGGTGGCATGGTTGCCACAAAGCGCTGTCATAGACGAGCTTCAGCGAGGACAGTTGGTAAAAGCAGGTGGTGATGAATGGAGCACGCGACTGGAGATACGCTCCTACTGCTCTATCACGAATGAGAACCCTACGATGCGCAACTTATGGAAAACCCTCGAAGGAGCTTCCCGCGATCTTCATGGCAAAACAGCCAGTTGATCAAAGCTCCAAAGCTCGAAAAGCATCTCTCAAGTATGGGTAATGATATCTGTGCATCGGGTCATTCTGAATCGTCATCACCCCCTATTTTTTGCATGATAGTCTCGCCGCACTTTTGAGTTGGCACTGATCGTTCACACGATGACGGCCACAGTGAGGAGCGCTCATGCCCCGAGTTTCCCATCAAGCATTACGCCGTTCGTTTCGCGAGCTGCTGGCATCCAGTAACTGTTTTCAGACCGCTTCAGTGTTTGATCCGATGTCAGCACGCATTGCCGCCGATCTCGGATTTGAAGTGGGTATTCTGGGGGGATCAGTTGCATCCCTGCAGGTTCTGGCTGCACCAGACTTCGCACTCATTACCCTGTCTGAATTTGTCGAACAAGCGGCCAGAATAGGCCGTGTGGCGCAGTTGCCTGTCATAGCTGATGCCGATCACGGTTACGGAAATGCACTCAACGTCATGCGAACTGTCCAGGAGTTGGAGCGCGCAGGAATAGCGGCGCTCACGATTGAGGACACCCTCCTTCCGGCTCAATTCGGGTGTAAATCTACAGACCTCATCAGCACTGAAGAGGGTGTAGGCAAAGTGCGTGCCGCACTGGAAGCACGCATTGATCCAGAGCTTTCGATTATTGCTCGAACCAACGCATCAGCTTTACCGGTGCATGAGGTCATTTACCGAACGCACGCTTATCAACAGGCCGGCGCGGATAGCATTTGTATTGTTGGCATACAAGATTTTGCGCACCTCGAACAGATAGCAGAGCACATCACGATTCCACTGATGTTGGTCACTTACGGAAGTCCAAGACTCAACGACAACGAACGGCTAGCCAAGCTAGGTGTACGAATCATTGTTGCAGGTCATGGTGCTTATTTCGCCTCCATTAAAGCGACCTATGACTGCCTTCGTGAACAACGCCAGCTCACTCGCAGCACATCAAACTTAAGCGCTACCGAGCTGGCCTTTACCTACACGTTGCCGGAAACATATTTGAATTGGGCCAGGGACTTCATGGATGTTCAGGAGTGATGAAAATCTCCTGATCAGCTCCCGTTGCTCTGCCTACAGGTTTCCTCCTGCTTGAATCCGCAAGCATGATTTGCGTGCCGAGAAGAGCACTCGCACTCATGCGGTTTGGTCACCCTCGGTTGCGTATTCAGCAGTTTGCTTCCGGAGCGATCTGGAAGCTTTTTTCTTCTCAACAAAGCGCTCGAAGCCCTAAGTATTTTCGCCTTGCTCATTGGCTCTGAGCATGGGGGCGAAGTATTTTTCGAGCCGGAAAAACTTATGAGCGCTTCTAGCCAGTAGCTGTCTGTCTTAAAGAGTAGTCATCGATTGTGGATTCACTGATGGGTGCACCGATTGGTTTTAGCTGTCAGCGAGCGTTGTTACGCTCCGGAGATCTTCCAATGTTCGGGTCACAATCTGGGGCAGTTTCTATGCAAATCCTGATGCTTGAACACAATGGCTGGGTTCCCAATAACCCACGCCTACCTGTACTCATATACCTCAACGCGATTGTAAGTCGGCGCATCGATTTGGCTTCACAGTTTGAGGAAACCTTCAGCGCTAATGGCTGGCCACCGCAATGGCGTAACGGGGTATACGGCTATCACCATTATCATACTGAAGGGCACGAGGTGCTTGGTATCGCCAGCGGCCACGCTCGCTTGATGCTAGGCGGCCCTGATGGCTTTGTAGTTGAAGTCAGGGCAGGTGATGCGTTGCTACTACCTGCTGGTACAGGCCACTGCAACTTGGACTCCAGCGACGACTTTCTCGTGGTTGGCGCTTATCCGCCGGGACAGCACGCAGACATATGTCGTGAGGCACCAGGCAAGTCGCAACTGACGAGCATCAACGTGCTGCCGTTTCCAGATCAAGACCCGGTGCAAGGCGTGCATGGCGCCGTATGTAAGTATTGGGTCGGCCACCACATACAGTAAAACCGTGCGCATTGAGGCCAGGTCGAGCAGGGCTGATAACGCAGCCATTGGCTGCGATTAGCGGATACCTGCTTGGGAGTGTTTTGTAGGTTAATCGGACAACAACACTCAATGCTTAACCGCTTTTAGGTTTGCGACCGCGCGAGTTTGGCTTTACCGGCACGCTTTTCCCGTACTCGCTCCACCACAACGCGAGTGCCTCCATCGTCGGCCCGAGCGCACGGGCCTTTGCCGTCATCTCATATTCGACGCGCGGGGGCACTTCCGCGAAGACTGTTCGCGACACTAGGCCATCGTTTTCGAGCTCGCGAAGTTGTGCCGTCAGCATATGTTGGGTGATGCCGCTGATCGCCTTGCGAAGTTCTCCGAAGCGATAGATTCGCTGGTTCAACAACCACATGATTTCCAGCTTCCACTTGCCTGAGAGGAGCGCAAATGCACGGCGCATTTCCTCGTGCATGTTGATCTGATCGTCTTCAATAGTCTGGTTTTCCATACTAAGCACCACTTTTTCATCCTACTTGTAGCTTTTCATATTAGGCGACATCTTTGACCTAAGTCGACGCATTAACGCTTGCTTAGGAACACCCCATGATTGAAATCTACATTTATTGGATCAGTACGACACTGCTGTCGTTGTTGTATCTGGCCTCGGCGACTCTGTACCTGGTTAAAAGGGAATGGGTTCGTCAAGCACTTGCCGACCTCGGCTATCCCGCCAACCTGATGCCGATTCTCATTGCAGTGAAGATCCTGGCGGTGGGCGCCATTCTGTTGCGCATCAACGTGCCGCTAAGCGACCTCGCCTATGCCGGCATGCTTTATCACCTGCTGCTCTCGGCGTTAGCGCACATCAATGTCCGCAAGCCTCGTGGTGCCCTGCCGGCAGCTATTTGCCTCGTGTTGCTGGTCGCTTCTTTCCTCACCCAAAACGCTGCTCGTGAAGTGCCGTCACTCTACGGCCAAGTAACAACGGCACATCTAGTAATCCCTAAATAGCTGGAGATCCACATGTCCCGACTCAATGGAAAAGTAGCCATCGTAACTGGCGCAGGCCGTGGCATCGGACGTGCGACGGCCAAGCTGTTTGAAGAAGAAGGAGCGAAAGTGGCCGTTGTTTCTCGCACGGCTGAAAATGTCGCGGGTGTCGTCGCCGAGATCCAGGCGGCGGGCGGCATCGCTTTCGGAGTGGTGTGTGATATCGCCGACCCGGATCAGATCAAAAGCGCGGTGGAAAAGGTCGTTGCTGAATATGGCCGGATCGACATCCTGGTGAACAATGCCTTCGACCCTTCGGCGGTCTTTTCGTCGGTACTCGAACTGTCGGCCGAGCAATTGCAACGCAATCTAGAGATGGGGCCCATTGCCTATCTACGGACGATGCAAGCCTGCTACCCACACCTGAAAGCCAGCGGGGAGGGTAGAGTCATCAACTTTGCATCGTTGGCCGGTGTCATCGGCTTGCAGGGTTACGCCCCTTACAACATGGCAAAGGAGGCGGTGCGTGCCCTGACCCGTTCGGCGGCGAGGGAGTGGGGCGCTGACAAGATAACGGTAAACAATGTCATGCCGGTCGCAGACACTTGGGGGGCAGCGGTCAATGCGCCCGCACCCACTAACGCACTTGGCCGTTATGGATCGCCCGAAGAGGATATTGCGCCGGTCGTGCTGTTCCTTGCCAGCAAGGATGCGCAGTTCATGACGGGTTATAGTCTGACACCAGACGGTGGCCAAATCATCGACAGCGCACGTTGACGGTCACGTCCAATTTTCGAGCGTATCCTCCACCGAAACCGCAAGACATGCCTTGGCGTGTCTTGCGGTTATTTCAAGCAATGCTTACCGATGCAACAGGCTCCCGCGATGCTGCGCGTGCAGCCAGGAAGGCAAGAACGGCCGCCACGCCTAGCAAAGTGGCGCTCAATTCGAAGGTCGCTTGATAGCCGCTCGAGTCGAAGACCAGCCCGCCAACAGTTGCGCCAGACGCAATAGCGAGTTGGATGATCGCCACCATTAAGCCGCCTCCCGCTTCAGCAGAGTCTGGCAACGTTCTTGCCAGCCATGTCCACCATCCCACGGGCGCTGCAGTCGCAACCAGTCCCCATGCGCCAAGCAAGACGGTCGTGGTGGCCGTCGAGCTACCGAATGAAACAAGCGCCAGTGCAATCATCGCCATAACGATCGGGATGACGATGAGGGTTCGATGCAGGCCATTTTTCAAGAGCGCTTCAATCAGGAAGGTTCCGGCAAGTCCCGCCAGGCCCAGAACGAGCAACATAAAAGACAGCATGGAGACACTGACGTGCGTGACCGTTTCAAGGAATGGGCGCAAATAGGTAAACAGCATGAACTGGCCCATGAAAAACACACTGACCGCCACCATGCCTAGCGCGACCGGTACGCTTTTCATCAACCTGAAGACGTTTCCAGTGCCTGAACCGCTTTGCGATTTCATCGGTGGAAGGCTTACAGACAGCCATACACAAGCGACTATCGCGACTGGGATGATGCACAAGAATGCACCGCGCCAGCCAATCAAGGCGCCGAGAAAACTGCCCAATGGTGCTGCAATCACAGTCGCCAAAGCGTTGCCGCCGTTGACGATTGCCATGGCGCGTGTGACTTGGTCATCAGGCATGAGGCGCATGGCGGTTGCCGCTGACAGTGACCAGAAGCCACCAATCGCAACACCGATCAGCGCGCGCCCGATCATGAATACCCCGTAGTTTGGTGCGAACGCGACCACTGTTCCGGAAAGGATCATCAACAGCGTCAGTGAAAGAAGTAGCGGTTTACGGTCAACCCGCGCCGCCACCAAAGGGATAAGAAGGCTGGTGAATAAGGCAAACAGCCCCGAAACGGAAATGCCCTGACCGGCTTGTCCTTCGGTGATATGCAGATCGGCGGCAATTGGTGTCAGCAGGCTGACGGGCATGAACTCCGATGCCACCAGCACTAAGGCGGCGAGCGACATGGCGAATACGGCACCCCATGATTTATGGGGCGCTGGAATGATGTGTTCAGTCATTGTTTGAATCCTGTATTGCGCGAAGCATCGCAGCCCAGAAAACGAGGCTACGAAGGACTCGGTGCCCAGTCAGGACACCGAGGAGGCTACTTCAGGTTGCTTTTGAAGAACGTGGCCAGCTTGGCGAATGGAATAAGGCTGACCCGGTCGTAGAGATCGACGTGGTTGGCGCCCTGAATGATGACCAGTTCTTTAGGCTCCGCTGCACGCTTGTAGGCATCTTCACTGTATTCACGAGAATGAGCCTCGGAGCCAGTGATAAAGAGAAGGGGACGTGGCGAAATAGTCTCGATGTCTTCGAATGGGTAGAAATTGTAGAACTTCGCATTGGTGGTCAGCGTCGGCATGGTGGAAGTCTGCGGCGATGCGCCGGCAGGGGTAACCTCGCCGCGAGAAGTGCGATAGAAGTCAAAAAACTCATCGCCTATGGCGTTGCCTGTCAGCTTCAACGGGGCACCGGCGGTGTACTTGGTAGCGCCGCCAGTGAATTCCACATAGCGTTGTTCTGCAGCTTCGGCGAGTGCCGTGCGTTTCTGCTCTGGGGTCGTCGAATTACCCAAACCTTTGCGATAGAGGTCGCCGTGGTTGTACATGCTGACCGTTGCGATTGCCTTCAGTCGAGGGTCGATCTTGGCCGCGCTGATGACGAAGGCGCCGCTGCCGCAAATGCCGATGATGCCGATGCGCTCACGGTTAACGAAAGGCCGTGTGCCCAGGAAATCCACCGCTGCGCTGAAGTCCTCAGCGTAAATGTCCGGCGACACAGCTTGACGGGGCTGCCCCTCGCTTTCACCCCAGAACGACAGATCAATCGCCAATGTCACGAAACCTTGCTCGGCGAGCTTCTGGGCATACAGGTTGGAGCTCTGTTCCTTCACCGCGCCCATTGGGTGCCCTACGATGATCGCGGGGTTCTTGGTCTTGGGATCCACCCCTTTAGGAATGTAGAGGTTCCCTACAACGTTCATCTTGTATTGGTTCTTAAAGGTGACCTTTTCTGCGATTACCTTTTCGCTTTTGTAGAAGTTGTCAGCACCGTTAGACATATCAGCTCCCATTGATGAAAAAGAGGCGATAAGCAGCCCCAGGGCAAGAAAGAGTCTGTTCATTCGATATTCCTTACTTTTGGATGGTGTTCATTTGCGCTCTGGAATCTGAGGCGCTTAATCAACCAATGTGGAGTTGTCGATCACGAAGCGGTACTTGACGTCACCCTTGAGCATTCGCTCGTAGGATTCATTTATCTGGTCTGCTCGAACCAGTTCGATTTCGGCGACGATGCTGTGCTCGGCGCAGAAATCCAGCATCTCCTGCGTTTCGGGGATGCCTCCGATCATCGAGCCGGCAATCGTTCGACGCTTCATGATCAGGTTGAATACGTTCGGCGATGGGTGTGGCGAGGCGGGCGCGCCGACCAGCGTCAGCGCACCATCACGCTTGAGCAGCACCAGAAACGCATCAAGATCGTGGGGGGCTGCGACGGTGTTGAGAATGAAGTCGAAACTCTTGGTATGTGCAGCCATTTCTTCAGGTTTGCGCGATACGACGACTTCATCGGCGCCTAACTCCTTTGCCGCCTCGCGCTTGGATTCAGAGGTGGTGAACGCCACGACGTGGGCGCCCATCGCATGAGCCAGCTTGATGCCCATGTGGCCCAGGCCACCGATGCCGACCACGCCTATTTTCTTGCCTGGGCCGGCGTTCCAGTGGCGCAGAGGTGAGTAGGTGGTTATGCCCGCGCACAGCAGCGGAGCGACGGCAGCCAGTTGTGCCTCGGGATGGCGGATGCGCAACACGTAGCGCTCATGCACCACGATGTTTTGCGAGTAGCCGCCCAGCGTCCAGCCGGGTGCGTCCGGTGTCGGGAAGTTGTAGGTGCCAACCATGTCGTCGCAGTAGTTTTCTAGGCCAGTCTCACAGTCGTCGCAGTGTTTGCAGCTGTCGACGATGCAGCCTACACCGACCAGATCGCCGACTTTAAAATCCGCTACATGTGCGCCCACCGCTGATACGTGGCCGACAATTTCGTGCCCCGGTACGCAGGGAAATTGCGTGCCTGCCCACTCGGCGCGTACTTGATGCAAATCCGAATGGCAGATGCCACAGAAGGCGATATCGATCTGAACATCATGGGCTGCAGGCGTTCGGCGGTTGATCTGCATTGACTCAAGGGGTTTGTCGCCCGCGTGAGCACCGTAGGCTTTGACAAGCATGGGAGCATCCTCGATGGGTTTGTTGGATGAACATTCTCCCGCTCTGCCCAGACCCTCTGTAGTGCATTGCGCTGGATTACTTGCCTGATTCTATGAGTCTCTGTTTTTTTGCAGGACGGTCGGTAGCTGGCGAGTTAGAGTTCAGTGAAGAGGTACAAGACGAATATGAACAACAACCCCGATGCAGCTCCTCAACAGACATCGCCACAAGAAAAGCTTGCGCAGATCATCGGCGCGCAGATCTCGAAACCAGGTGATTTCGGAACGGCCATTACAGGTCTCGGCTTCTTCAGGCGCGAACATCCAGCACCGCCCATCGTCTGCATGGTCGAGCCAAGCATCATCCTCATCGCCCGGGGTGAGAAACAGCTCTGGGTAGGTGGCGAGGGTTACCCCTACGACACGTCGCGATTTCTGATCACCTCGTTGGACTTACCTGCCAATTCAGAAGTGCTAGCGGCAAGCCCGGAACAGCCATGCCTAGGGCTGACGTTGAAACTCGATCTGCGCATTCTGGCTGAGCTGATAGCGCAAAGTGACCTGCCGCCAACCCGTGATCGATCAGTTGTGAAAGGGGTAGGAATTGGTGCCGTGACACCAGCGATGCTGGCCTCATTTGAGCGCTTACTGGCACTGCTCGATGAGCCGGAGTCCATCCCTGTCCTTGCGCCCTTGATCCAGCGCGAGATTCACTACCGTCTCTTGCAGAGTGATCAGGCGAGCCGGCTTCGACAAATAACGTCTGTCGATGGCCAAGGTTATCGGATCGCGAAAGCCATCGATTGGTTGAAGTTGAATTACACCTTGGCGCTTCGCGTCGATGAACTTGCGGCCCGAGTGCAGATGAGCACTCCGACCTTTCACCACCACTTCCGCCAACTCACCGCGATGAGCCCCTTGCAGTATCAAAAGTGGCTGCGACTGAATGAGGCAAGGCGATTGATGCTCAATGAACACCAGGACGTATCCAGTGCCGCTTTCAAGGTCGGCTATGAAAGCCCATCGCAGTTCAGCCGTGAATACAGCCGGCTGTTTGGCGTACCCCCAAAGAGGGATATTTCGGCGTTGCGAGGGCAGGGGTAGGACCTTCAGTGCGTACAAGGGGCTACATCGACCGGTTAAATCCACAACCCATTGCGGACACTCAGAATGATGAGGGGCTATGGTTGCCTACACGAGGTGGTCGCGGTGATGACTGGCGTCAGAGGTGGTGTAGAAATGATCTGACATTAGATTTCGTAGCATCGCTTGGCGATTGTCGGGAAGGTCAACCAGGGTGCCTGGGCCGATAGCTGCCGGTGGGTTACGAGGAGTTCAACTGGCCGCGTTGAAGCTTCGATTAAATTCAACGACGTCATGATGAGAAGGGTTTTTGGCGAATAGTGCAGGGAGTTGCGCATAGAACACCTCTCTCTTCTGCGCGGCGGCTCCCTTGACTGCAGCATTCAGCGCCGGGCGCATCTCTTCAGCGGTGTAATCGCAGCAGTACGCTGGCGTGCAGGGCTGTTGACGCCATGAGTCTTCGAGGCTGCCGCTGTCGACCGGCTCGAATCCAACGTCATCGACAAGTTGCATCACGAGACGCTTATGATTTTCATCGTCCCCCGCAACGGCTACGCCCAGGCGGCCTTCGGCGTCTTTTGGCTTACCAAGATTTTCCAGCGAATAAGCAAGAATATTGTTGAAGGCCTTGATTACCGGTCGGCCAAGCTGCTCGCTGACCCACACGCTCTCGGTTTGACCATTTTCCAAAGCGGCGATGCGCTCGTCTCTCAGGCCCGGGTAGTAATTACTCGTGTCGACCACTGGAACCGAGGATGGCAATGCGGCCAAAAGGTTCTTGGGAAGAGTCGCCATGGCTGGTTGGGGAATGGAAATAATCACAGCATCGGCGCCGTCGAAGACATCGTTCAGATCGGAAGCAATAGCACCCGCTTCCTTGGCAAAAGCGCTTACCGAGTCCTTTCCGCGAGAGTTGGCGACGCTGATCTCGTGGCCAGCAGTGACAAGCTTTCGGGTAAGGGGGCCGCCGATAGATCCAATACCAACGATCGCAATTTTCATAATGCCTCCAGGGATTCAAAGTCCGGATACGTTAGTATCAGCACTGCAAGATCCGCAAGAACCGACGTTTTTGTCTGTAACCCACCAAAAGGTAAGTATCGATGGAGCGCGAGTGGGAATGTGAGAACCCTTTACGACGGCAGGCCTGGTCTGCCGCTATAAACGCTACGCTTCGCGTTCTGGAGGGGAAGTGGAAAATTGTGATCATCAATGAGCTGATGGCCGCTAAAGGCCGGCCGCTTCGGTTCTCCGAACTGGAAAAGCTCATTCCCGATGTCACGCAGAAGATGCTCATTCAGCAGTTGAAAGGGCTTCAGCAGGATGACATCGTTCAACGCACCGTATACCCAGAGGTGCCGCCGCGGGTGGAGTACGCGCTGACGGTGCTGGGTCATGCACTCGGCCCGGCTATGACTGCCCTTATAGACTGGGCTGAGCTTCGTCACCAGCACGAGGAGAAGGGGATGGGACTGTCTAGCGTAAGCGACAAGGAACTTTTGGAACGCTAATCCGCCATATGCGATTACTCAAAACGTCAACCCGTTTCAAATCTGATCAACTGTGGTTTTCAAACGTTCGATTTGTGACTATATATATAATTAGTCACAATTTGTAAGTCCTCGATAGGGTGAGTAAGCTATTTCCATGAATCAGCCATCAATATCTTCATCTTCGCCCAGCACCCGTGGCCCAGCCGATCACGACATTCGAGACCAGATTGTCGCGGCGGCCAACGAGCACTTCAGTCAATACGGCTACAGCAAAACCACGGTTTCCGACCTGGCCAAGGCCATCGGGTTTTCCAAGGCTTACATCTACAAATTCTTTGATTCCAAGCAAGCAATCGGTGAGGCCATCTGCGCTAATTGTCTGGCAGAAATCGTCGCGGCAGTGGAGCAGGCTATCAATGTAGAAGGCCTGTCTCCAACGGAGCGCTTTCGACGTTTGGTCAAAACTGTTATCGCCACCGGTGTGAATCTGTTCTTCAACGACCGAAAACTCTATGACATTGCAGCGTTCGCGGCGTCGGAAAGCTGGCCCAGTACGCAGGCTTATGACGCACAGATCAAAAGCTTCGTGTCGCAAATCGTTCGGGAGGGGCGAGAGATTGGCGAATTTGAACGCAAGACTCCGCTGGATGAAACAGTAGAAGCGATACATCTCGCGTTGCGACCATTCGTCAACCCATTGCTGCTGCAATACAACCTCGATTTCGTCGAGGAGGCGCCCACGCTTACCTCCAATCTCATCTTGCGTAGCCTCATGCCTTGACCTTTGGCTAAAGGTTTACCGCATACCGGGGGGGGGCGCGACAGATCACCAAACGGCTTTTCACTTTGCCCTTCTTCCATCCGTCGAAGGGCATTTTATTTATCTGTATTGTGACTATTTACTTATTTGGTCACATGAATAAATATGGTGGTCCATCGCTTCTAATGCTTCATCTCAGTGATACCCATAGAGTTCAAACAATGAAAAAAATAGTGCTCAAGACCCCATTTGGCCTTGCTGTCGTGCTCGCATCCTCAAACGTTTTTGCAAGCGGCTTCGCTCTCAATGAACAAAGCATCAGTGGGATGGGCTCCGGGTTTGCCGGTCGTTCTTCCGCCGCTGAAGATGCGAGCACAGTCTTCGGTAACCCTGCGGGCATGTCTCGCTTGAAAAGAGAGCAGGTCAGCTTGGGACGGCGACTCTTTTCGCCAAGTCCGACATAAGCCAAACCCGCAGTACATTCGGAGGCCAGGAAGACGGCGACATGGTGCCAACCACCACGGTACCTATGGGGTACTACGTCAAACCTATCGATGAGCATTGGGCGTTCGGTGTAGGTTTTTATGTACCTTTCGGTCTGATGACTGACTATGGCAGCGGTTTCGCCGGGCGCTACTACGCCAATAAAAGCGAAGTCACGACCCTTACGTTCCAGCCCACCATCAGCTATGCCTTCTACGATAAAGTTTCGATCGGGTTCGGTCCGACCATCAACCGTATCAGCGGTGAGCTGTCCGGTATAGTGCCCAATCCACTTAGCCCTGGTCGCAATGACGGAAAACTCAAAAGCACTGGCGACGACACTGCCCTCGGTTTCAACGCCGGTATCCTGGTGCAGGCTACAGACCGAACCCGTTTGGGCATGACCTACCATTCCAAGGTCAGTTATCAATTGGATGCCAAGACCAAGGTCACTGACGGCATCTTTAGCGTGTTGGGAGTCAGCGGCCGGAGTTATGACGCTTCGCTGGATGTGGATACCCCGGAGTCAGTGGATCTCTCGGTGACTCATCAGCTTAATAATGACTGGACCCTTTACGTGGGGAGCACCTGGACTCGCTGGAGTCGCTTCAAAGAATTAACCATCGAGAACACGGGTTTACCCCCTGCGTTGAGCGGCGCGCTGGGCACCATTACCGAAGAGCAGAACTGGCATGATACGTGGGCTCACGCCATCGGCACGGCGTACAAACTGAATGACGAGTGGGTGCTTCGCGCAGGCTTTTCGGTCGATCAGTCACCCACCAATAACACCAATCGTGGACCGCGCATTCCGACGGGCGACAGGAAGGTGATCAGCTTCGGTGCTGGCTGGACTCCGGCAGAGAATGTCACGATCGATGTGGCTTACTCCTACCTGTGGGAGGAGAGCGTTCAGGTCAATGACACCTCGGCGACCCGAGGTGCATACAGTGCCAACTATAAGAACGGTGCGAGCGGGCTCGGTACTTCTGTGAGTTACCGCTTCTAGTTGAGTGCTGTTACACGATAAGTGTCCTGTCGGGAGCACGCGTTGCCTCCCGACCTTCAAGCACACATCTCGGGCCTTTCCCCTCAAGCTTCATCGACTCGTCACCGTGACATCCCGAGGTTGCCAGCCACCACCGAGTGACTTGAATACCGCTACCGCCGCTCGTGCCGACTCCGTTCGCGCTTGCGCCCGAGCATCGGAAGCCTGCAGCATCGTCTCGTCAGCGTGCAGGACATCAATCAGGCTGGCCGTGCCTTTCTCATAGGCAATGAACGACGATTGGCGAGCCTGAGTAAGAGACGCCTCTCCCCCGGTGAGTGTGGTTGCTTGAGCCTCCCGATTCACCAGTGAGGAGAGCGCGTTCTCGACATCCTCGGTGGCGCGCAACACAGACTGACGGTAAGCCGCCAGGGTTTCGGCTTCCTGTCCCTTGGCCTGGTCGATTTGGGCGTTTATGCGACCGAAGTCGAAGAGCCTCCAGCGCAGTCCCAGCAGGCCCGCCGATTGGCTGGCGCCGCCGGTAAAAAGATTGCCGGCGGACACCGCCGTGGCACTGCCCAGCAATGCGCTAAGGGAGAACTTCGGGTAGTACTCGGCAATCGCCTCCCCGATGCGTGCGTTTGAGGCCGCAAGACGGCGCTCGGCCACAATCAGATCAGGCCTGCGGCGCAGCAAATCGGCCGGCGTTCCCATCGCTTTTAACGGCGGTGCTACAGGAATGCTCGCTGCCATTGCAAGTTGTGTGCGGTGAGTGCCTGGCGGGGTGCCGAGCATGACATCCAGTGCATTCATCGCAGCATCCAGACCGGTTTGCAGGACCGGCACTGTCGCTTGAACCTGTGATAGCTCACCCTCGGTCTGGCGAACCTGATAGTTGGCGGCAAGTCCCTTGCTGTAGAGCAATTGGACTTTCTCTAGCAACGCCTGCTGCGTTTTGACTTGCCTGTTGGCAATGTCCAGCCGTGTCTGCAATCCGCGAATAGTGATGTAGACATCGGCGGTCTGCGCGGCGATGGCCAGTCGTGTGGCCGCGACGCCCGCCTGGGACGCCTGGTACTCGGCCAGAGCAGCCTCGCGTCCGCGTCGCAGGCCACCAAAGACATCTGCCTCCCAGCTGGCATCGAGGTTGACCTCGTAGGAATTTCCGTACCGATCATAGCCAGGTGTCGAATTCAACACCTGGCCGAGTGGCGTCTCGATTGACTGGTACGAGCGCGCAGCCTGGCTGCTGATATTCCCCGAAGGCAGTAACGCGGCATTTGCAGCACCCAGTCCGGCCTGCGCCTGTGTGACTCGCGCCGACGCCTGCGCCAGGTCCAGATTCTGCTCTAGTGCCTTGGAAATGAACCCGGTCAGCACTGGATCACCAAAGCCTTCCCACCAAGCGACAAGGCTGGCCGGCATCGTTCCAGGCCGCTGTTCGACAGCAGCTTGACCCAAGTAACGATCCGAAAGCGGAGCGTCTGGACGATGGTAATCCGGACCGACTGCGCAACCGGCAATTAAGCCGGCGCTGACCAAAAGTGCAATTGGACGGAGGGGAGGCATTGAGATTCCTTCAATAGAGGATATTTGTGACCATATTACGTAATAGTCACGACCTGTCAATTGACGTTCTTTGAGCCGATTACCTTTTTCTCCGTGTTCATGGTGATTCATAAGCTTTGGTTGAAAACCAAAATGATTGACAGGATGTGACCATTGACACAAATCGTCACTAGATCGAGAATATGACGCTCGTCCTATTTTTAAGTAAGGGAACCTATGCGCCGGCTTCTACCTTTCCCCATTGCCGCTTGCTTGTTGCCTCTCGTCCTGACGGCATGTGGTGATTCATCCACCGCTGAAGATCCGCGCACGAATGCCCCTTTGGTGAGGTCCGCTGCTGTTCAGGCTTCGTCCGACGTCTCGCGTTCCTTCACTGGTGTAGTGGCTGCCCGCGTTCAGGGCGACCTTGGCTTTCGGGTGTCAGGAAAGGTGCTTGAGCGTCTGGTTGACACCGGTCAGACCGTTAAACGTGGTCAGCCGCTCATGCGCCTCGACCCAATCGACCTGGGGTTGCAGGCGCGAGCACAGCAAGAGTCGGTCATAGCCACGCGAGCCCGAGCCAAGCAGACAACAGATGACGAGGCTCGATATCGCGACCTGGTCGCCGCCGGTGCTATTTCTGCATCGGCCTACGACCAGATCAAAGCCGCAGCGGATACCGCGAAGGCGCAGCTCAGCGCCGCTGAAGCGCAGGCTGACGTAGCCCGCAATGCTTCTGGTTATGCGGTGCTGTTTGCGGATTCCGATGGCGTTGTGGTGGAGACGCTCGCCGAGCCCGGGCAAGTCGTCAGCCCGGGGCAGCCCGTGGTTCGACTGGCGAGGGCAGGGCAGCGCGAAGCCATCGTGCACCTGCCCGAGACATTACGCCCCGCAGCAGGATCCACCGCGCAGGCGACGCTTTATGGCAATACCACGGGTGCAGTTACAGCGAAGCTGAGGCTGCTGTCTGACTCGGCCGACCGTATGACGCGCACCTTTGAGGCGCGGTATGTGCTTGAGGGCGCGCTGGCCAATGCACCGATAGGTTCGACGGTCACGCTTCGGATCGCTGAAAGCGCCGCGCAGGGAAATTCGATGCAGGTGCCGATTGCTGCCGTTTATGACCCGGGTAAAGGCACTGGCGTGTGGGTCATCGTCGGTACACCGGCGAAGGTGGCTTGGCGACCTGTTCAAGTCTTGGGCTTGAGCGACGACTCAGCGCGAGTCGCAGGCGATCTCCAGGTCGGCGAGCAGATCGTGGCGTTAGGTACGCATCTGTTGCGCGAGGGTGAAGAGGTGAGACTGCCTCAACAGGATGACGCCAAAGTTGCCGGGGGTCGTCCATGAGCGAGGGCCGCTTCAATCTTTCCGCGATCGCCGTTCGTGAGCGTTCCATCACGGTGTTTCTGATCTTCCTGATTGCCGTCGCGGGCATCTTGTCGTTCTTTCAACTGGGCCGTGCGGAAGATCCTCCGTTTACGGTCAAGCAGTTGACGGTCATTACCGCCTGGCCGGGCGCCACGGCGCAGGAGATGCAGGATCAGGTAGCAGAGCCACTCGAAAAACGCCTGCAGGAACTGAAGTGGTACGACCGCACGGAAACCTACACCCGTCCCGGCCTCGCCTTCACGATGGTGTCATTGCTCGATAGCACGCCGCCCTCACAAGTGCAGGAGGAGTTCTATCAAGCGCGTAAAAAGCTCGACGATGAGGTCCGCAAGCTGCCAGCGGGAGTCATCGGGCCAATGGTCAACGACGAATTTTCGGACGTGACATTTGCGCTGCTTGCCCTGAAAGCCAAAGGCGAGCCTCAGCGACTGTTGGTGCGTGATGCGGAGTCGTTGCGCCAACAACTGTTACATGTGCCAGGCGTGAAGAAGGTCAACATTATTGGGGAGCAGCCCGAACGTATCTTTGTTTCCTTTTCCCACGATCGGCTGGCCACCTTGGGCATTTCTCCACAGGACATCTTTGCCGCGCTCAACAATCAAAACGTGCTCACGCCCGCCGGTTCCATCGAGACCAATGGGCCTCAGGTCTTCCTGCGGCTAGATGGTGCCTTCGATAAGGTGCAGAAGATTCGTGACACACCCATTGCGGTCCAGGGGCGCACGCTAAAACTCTCTGACGTGGCGACGATCGAACGTGGTTATGAAGATCCAGCAACCTTTCTCGTGCGTAACAACGGTGAAGAGGCCTTGTTGCTGGGGATCGTGATGCGTGAGGGCTGGAACGGTCTTGACCTTGGCAAGGCGTTGGACGCGGAGACAGTCAAAATAAATGAAGGCATGCCGCTGGGTATGACGCTCTCCAAAGTCACCGATCAATCTGTAAATATCGATTCGGCCGTCGGCGAGTTTATGGTCAAGTTCTTCGTCGCGCTGCTTGTGGTAATGCTTGTCTGCTTTCTCAGCATGGGCTGGCGTGTCGGTGTTGTGGTCGCTGCGGCTGTGCCGTTGACGTTGGCCGTGGTGTTTGTGGTGATGGCGGCCACCGGAAAGAACTTTGACCGTATTACCCTTGGCTCGTTGATTCTGGCGCTCGGACTGCTGGTGGACGACGCCATCATTGCTATCGAAATGATGGTGGTGAAAATGGAGGAGGGCTACGACCGCATCAAAGCTTCCGCGTACGCCTGGAGTCATACCGCTGCGCCGATGCTCTCCGGTACGCTGGTGACCGCTATCGGCTTTATGCCCAACGGCTTCGCGCAATCGACCGCCGGCGAATACACCAGCAACATGTTCTGGATCGTGGGCATTGCCCTGATCGCCTCCTGGGTGGTTGCAGTCGCTTTTACCCCGTACCTGGGGGTGAAGATGTTGCCGAACATCAAGAAGGTAGAGGGTGGTCACGCGGCCATCTACAGCACCCCTAACTACAACCGCTTCCGCCGGATTTTGACGCGGGTCATCGCTCGCAAATGGCTGGTCGCCGGCACTGTCATCGCTTCGTTTGTCGTGGCGATCCTCGGCATGAGCCTGGTCAAGAAGCAGTTCTTCCCTACCTCGGACCGTCCCGAGGTATTGATTGAAGTGCAAATGCCTTATGGGACCTCCATTGAGCAGACCAGCGCCACCACTGCCAAGATAGAGGCCTGGCTGCAAAAGCAGGGTGAGGCAAAAATCGTCACGGCCTATATCGGGCAAGGCGCGCCGCGTTTCTATCTGGCGATGGCGCCGGAACTCCCTGATCCGTCGTTCGCAAAGATTGTGGTGCTGACGGACAGTCAGGAGGAGCGTGAGGCCCTCAAGTTCCGTATCCGCGAGGCAGCTGCTGAGGGGCTTGCCCCAGAAGCGCGGGTCAGGGTGACTCAGCTTGTTTTTGGGCCGTACTCGCCATTCCCTGTTGCCTACCGGGTGATGGGGCCTGATCCGTCAACGTTGCGCGAGATTGCGGGCCAGGTACAGGACGTGTTGCAGTCGAGCCCGATGATGAGAACCGTCAACACCGATTGGGGACCGCTGACGCTGACGCTGCATTTCGCTCTGGATCAGGATCGCTTGGAGGCGGTGGGATTGACGTCAAACTCAGTCGCGCAGCAACTGCAGTTCCTGCTGGCCGGAGTGCCGATCACCGCGGTTCGTGAGGACATTCGTTCGGTGCAGGTGGTTGGTCGCGCAGCGGGTGATATCCGGCTCGATCCCGCCAAGATAGAAGGCTTTACGCTGGTGGGCGCGGCGGGTCAGCGGATTCCGTTGTCCCAGGTAGGAGAGGTCGATGTGCGTATGGAGGATCCGATCCTCCGACGTCGTGACCGCACGCCGACCATCACAGTGCGCGGTGACATTGCCGAAGGTTTGCAGCCACCGGACGTCTCGAGCGTGATCATGAAGGAGCTGCAACCAGTCATCGACAAGCTGCCTGGCGGATACCGGATTGAGCAGGCGGGTGCAATCGAGGAGTCGGGCAAGGCCGGTAAAGCGATGTTGCCGTTGTTCCCGATCATGATTGCCATGACGCTGCTGGTCATCATTCTGCAGGTCCGTTCGATCTCGGCGATGATCATGGTGTTCCTCACCTCGCCACTGGGGTTGATTGGTGTGGTGCCGACACTGCTTATCTTCCAGCAGCCGTTTGGTATCAACGCTCTGGTCGGTCTAATCGCCCTTTCGGGCATTCTGATGCGCAATACGCTGATTCTGATTGGGCAGATCCATCACAACGCGCAAGAAGGACTGGATCCGTTCCATGCGGTGATCGAAGCCACCGTACAACGTGCCCGCCCGGTGCTGCTGACAGCGCTGGCGGCAATCCTGGCGTTCATCCCCCTGACACACTCCGTCTTCTGGGGGACGCTGGCCTACACACTGATCGGAGGCACGTTCGTCGGAACCATCATGACGCTGGTGTTCCTGCCAGCGATGTACTCCATCTGGTTCAAGATCCGTCCTGACAATACGGGTCAAACTGAAACAGCGAATAAGCAAGCAAGCCTAGTGGATAGGGCGGCATTTCCCAATGCACCCAGCTGACCAATCACTCACAGGGGTACATGACCAGTTTTTCGGACGATTGAGGGGAGCGTTCGGCAAACACGCCTTTCTGACGCCATCGCTAAGGATGCCCCAGGGCTCGGTCAGTTGTAGTGCCCCATGTGAGCCCTGGAGGCTAAGCCAGTCCCGCGGAACTAGCTTGTGCGTTCCTTAGTTGAATACCTGACGCGATGCTCGCTCAACATCAACGTCGTTATAGCAACCAGCACAGGTACAAAGGCAAGCGCACAGATAACGGTCCAACCGTATCGATTCAATATACCTCCCGATGCAAACGAGCCGAGTACCATGGCGCCAAAGACAATGAAATCATTGAGCGCTTGGACACTGTTTCTTTCGCTTGTTTTATGGCTCTGAAGGACGAGCGCAGAGGCGCCGACAAAACCGAAATTCCAACCAATCCCTAGAAGCACTAAACATAGATAAAAGTGGTAGGACTGCACACCGGCAAGCCCGACAGCAACAGAAGTGCCGGTTAACATCAACCCCATCAACACAACGCGGTTTGCCCCAAAACGGTGGATCAGATTTCCAGTGATAAAACTGGGTGCGTACATTGCAATTACGTGCCACTGCAATGCCAGATTCGATGATTCCAGTGAAAGATCCTCATGCTTCATCGCTAGTGGGGCCGAAGTCATCAGGAAATTCATCAAGGTGTAAGTTATGACGCCACAGAGCATGGCGTTGATGAGTCGAGGCTGCCGAACAATCACCGCAAGCGGGCGACCTGGAGTACGAACAGCCGCCTCATGGCGTGGCAAATTGACACCTAGTAGCACCGCCGCCGAAACCACTGCCATTAATGCGGCCGCAACGTAAGTGGCGATAAACAGGTGTGACTCCCATAGGTCCATCGTATAGGTGACCGTCTGTGGGCCTAGTACACCCGCCACTAGCCCGGCAGCCATGACGATTGAAAGCGCCCAGGGCTGCCTGTTTTCTGGAACGCATTCTGCGGCGGCGAAACGAAACGTCAGCACCACAGCGGCATAAGCGCCACCAAATAGCATCGCAGTACAGAAAATGAAGAAGGAAGACAAATAAATGCCAATCGCAGCCAGCACTCCCATCAGGATGCCGCACAACGCTCCCAGCATAAACACGAGACTGCGCCCATAGCGCTGCGCAATGGCACCGGCAGGTAGCGTGCAGCTCGCCATGCCCACGACAAAAATGGAGATAGGCAGCGTCGCCAATGCTTTATCCGGTGCAAGCATGTCTCCCACGATAGCGCCGGTTGCATAGACGATGACTGAGTTACCACCCGCCAATGCCTGGGCGGTTGCCAGTCGAAAAATGTTGCTGTTCCCAGATGTGGCTGACACGACTTCTCTCCCTTGAATGAATCGTCCCTTAATGCAGCTGCAGCGTGCCGATTATCAATGAACACTAACGACCGCGCTGCCCCTTACGATATCCAAGCGCCGGTACCGGCGCACTTCATCGACAAGGGCCTCCCGACAGCGGGTCTGCTAGCCCACGTCATGATGGCCAAGTTCGCCGACCATCTGCCGCCTATTACACACCGCCGTACTGATACACGGTCGCACTCCAATACTGGCTGCCGTTACCTTTTTGGCGAGCCCATCCGTCGGCTACCAGTTGATTGGCGATCATTCGATTCATAAAGCCATGACCGAGCAGCAGAACCGGTCCATCGCTGGCAAGGGACTGCAATCGTTTGGCTGCGGTGCCGGCGCGGATCCTCGCAGTGCCGGCGGATTCGACGTTGCGTGAGTAACCGCACAGCCATAAGACTCGAAGGATAAATGCCCAGTTAAACGGCGATAGCCGTGGCAGTTTCCAATGACCACAAGGCAGTTGTGCTTCGCAGAAAAGTGCGTCGACCAGTGCAGGCTTCAGGCCGAGCGCTTGGACGGAGGTCAGCGCACGAGGCGCGCTGCTTGAAACAATCACCGTGGCGGTTGCGGCGAGTTGCATACTGGCATGCGGGACCGGGTGGTGGGTAATTTCCGATCGGTCGTATTGCTCGATCCAGTCTTTCATCTCGAGCGCTGAGATCTTGTCGGTTGCGGCGAGTTTTGGCTGGCCGTGACGCATCAGGATGATTTCCCTGTTCACCATTTTACGTCCTTGTTCTGGTGTGTGGTAAATGACCAGCAAGTGCGGTTTCGGGAGCTCAAGGTACGCCTCGCGTACCCGCATAAAACCGCACAATGAGGCTCGAGATTATCGGCTTTGGGACTAGACGGTAATCCCGTCTGCGAAAGTCAGTTGTCGACCATGACCGATGAGCTTTTTTTCTTCGAGGCGCGCGCACTGTGCTTTTCAAACCAGCCGTGATCGCGGTACCACGCCACGGTGTCAGTGATTGTCAGCTCTAGCGCCCGGAAACTCAGGCCAAGCTCCTGTTCACTCTTGCGGTGGTTGAAGCAGGTGCGGTACTCCTCTCGTATCAACAGGCGCAACGTGGCCATGCTCAACAGAATGGGCTTGCCGGTCAGGCGCGCATAGATCTCCTGCACAGTCGCCAAGGTGTATAGAAAGGGCAGCGGTAGTTGTCGAACGGGTGTCTTGACGCCAGCGATACGTCCTAGAACAGGGACCAGCTGACGCATCGTCATATGCCGGCCCGCCGCGAGATAGCGCTCACCTCGTCGGCCCTGTTTGGCGGCAGCAATCAGCGCCCCTGCCACATCACGGGCATCGACAACGGAGAAGGTGCCAGGGATCAGCCCGGGCAACTTGCCGTTCACGACATCGTTGACCAATTGTCCGGAGGAGGTCGGGCCAATGTCGGCAGGACCCCACATCCAACCGGGCAGGACCATGCAGGCATGCATCTCGGGATGTGCTTCCAGGAACGACAAGATGACACGGTCGGCGAGGATCTTGCTGCGGTAATAGTCATCCGCGTCGGCGTCGGCCCGCAGACATGTCTCATCGATGGACATACCAGGTGCGCCGTCGAGCACAGCAATGGAAGACGTATGGACGAACCGTCGTATACCGGCGCGGTAGGCCTGGTTAAGCAGGCGCCGCGTACCAGACACATTGATCTTTTCAAGTTCTTTCCAGTGGCTGCCGCCCTTGTAGTTATCGCGAAAGAACGCCGCGGTGTGAAACACCGTATCGCAGCCTTGCAGCGATGCTGCGAATCCGTCGACATCGGCCATGTCACCAACGACCAGCTCCACCCCCGGCAGATTGTTGAACTGCTGTTCACCTTTGGCTCTTGAGCGGACCAGGCCTTTGACCGTGTAGCCACGAGCGACCAATTCACGCACCAGGTTGTTGCCCAGCAAGCCGGTTGCTCCAGTAACAAATGCGCTACGCATGGCTCAACCCTCACCCTGTTCGGCTAACGGCATCAACACCGCACTGTCGAAGAAGGCCTCTTCACGGATGGCCAGCCCGTTTCTGAAGGTGAAGTGTGCGGCGTAGTGCACGGTAATATGGCGTCCATGGGGTGGAATCACCCGGCCTGGCAGCACCAAGGGTGCGGCGAAGGTGCCGGTCAGTAAGGCAGTCAGCGCCAAAAGATCGTCAGCGACCATGAATGGGGTGAAGGTCACTTGGGCATCAGGGAACGCTTCGAACAGCGCAGTCTCTCGTTTGCGCATGGATTCGCGACCGGTTTGAATCCCCATACCATCGAGGTAGATGAAGTCTTCGCAAACCAACGCAAGCATCGCCTCCACATCACGGCGATTGAAGGCTCTTGAGGCGCGCTCCGCATAGTCGTTGGGGCCAGTAGTCATACAATCCATTCCATTCGTTTCGAGGGCCTGTAGATATACCTTTGAGGCCTCTGCCGAAAAACAGCGACTACTGCATAATGGATTTGCACATATGCAGACCAGGGAGGACAGGACGCATGGCGTTGCAAGCAAATTGGGACGATCTTCGTCTGCTGTTGGCAGTCTCGCGGCGTGGCAGCTTCCTTCAAGCTGGCCAGTTGCTGGGTATCGCGGCGTCTACCGTGTCCCGCCGCCTGACCCAACTTGAGGTCGCACTGGGCGAGCCACTCGTCGAGCGCGGCGTTGAAGGATGCTGGTTGACCTCGCGGGGCCAATCCCTCGTGGAAGTTGCCCTGGCTGCGGAAGCTGGCTTGAGGCGTCAAACCGCTGCTGGCATATCCGAGCTGCACACAGAGCTATCTGGCAGTGTCCTGGTCAGTGCAGGAGAGGGGTTCTCGTCTTGTGTGCTGGAGGCCGCGAGTCGCTTCACTTCTCTGCACCCGCGTTGCTCGGTGGAGCTGATGGTAACAGCCGACTTTCACAAGATCGTCCGCGGCGTGGCAGACATTGCGGTACGTACAGCTCATCTGGGTGAGCCGTCGCTGATTTATCGACCAATAGGCCGGCTCGCCTACGGTGTCTTCGCTGATGCAGGTTATCTGAAGCGGTTTCCGGGGGTGACCCCGGCCACTGCGGTCAATATTGCCTTGCTTCCCCCGCTGGACATGTTGCCGCAAATGCGTGCGGTAAAGGCCGGTGGTCTGGACCGCGCGCAGATCAGCGTGAACTCGTTCGCCGTGCAGCTCGAATCGGTGAGGCGAGGTATGGGGGTGGCTGTACTGCCCCGTATATTGGCGAAGGATCTGATCGGGTTGTTCCCGGATCTCCACCTTCCAGATATGGAGGTCTATCTGGTGACCCGGCCACAGGCATTAAAGCAGGCCCACATCAAATGTTTTTTTGCCATCCTGGAGCAGGTGCTGCTCGAAGCCCTATCCATAGAAAATGTCGAAGGTTACCTCTTAGGGGGCGACCCGTGAGTATCGGAACAATAACGATCTCTACAGCGTATGGGCCACCGTGCTCGGGCATGTATGGCAATTCGAAGGAAGACGCAATTTATCCAACCTGTTTCGAGGATGAGCAGCATCAAAAGCTGGATGGCACTAATAAACATGCCCTGCGCTTTACGCCGGGCCAATTAGCGAGTGACTATTTCTGGCCGATTGCTGCCCGTAGAGAAGACCTCGCGCATCGCAGGTAATTGTCTCATTACACTGTGGTCAGCTTACTGAGCTTGCTCTGGTGAATTGCATGAAAGTCGGCGTGATTTCCGATACTCACGGTTTGCTCCGCCCCGAAGCCCTTGCTGCCCTGGAGGGATGCGAGCAGATCATTCACGCCGGCGACATTGGTAGCCCCGAGATTCTTGATCTATTGGCATCTATAGCGCCATTACACGTGGTGCGTGGGAACAATGATCAAGACGCTCCGTGGGCAGCCAATTTCCCTGATCTTCTACGCTTCGACGTCAACGGATGGCAGGCGCTGTTGGTACATGACATTGCCGATGTCCCAGTCGAACTAGATACAGGCATAAAGCTGGTGATCACCGGCCACTCCCACAAGCCACGGATAGAATGGCGTGGGGAACAGCTATTTCTCAATCCAGGTAGCGCGGGACGGCGACGCTTTAAGTTGCCAGTGACGCTGGCTCTGCTTGAGATAACGCCAACCTCAATTGAACCTCTACTGATCCACTTATTGGAGTGAAGAGCGAGGGGCTACAATCGATCACTAGTTGGCGCAAACCCAGCGGGTACAGAAATGACTTTTGCTCACGATGTGGCTCGACCATGCCTAATGCTCTTCGCGAGACGCCTTACTTCTGGATACCGCTTGGACTTCTCGATGTCGAGCTGCGCATGGAGTGTGTTGGAGATTTCTGCACCGATGATTCCATGTCGTGGGATGAACAACGCTCGGGAAAAAGTTATCACGCCGCCCCAGAATCACTTGGATTTCTTCTGCATGAACTCCAGGTCAACAATGATTGACTCAGGAACTTGGGGTAAACGGACAAATTGATAGCCTGGCCAAAACTCGGCTCTTCGATAAAAACGAACTGCAGGCCATGGGCAGTGAAGTACAGCGATAAGCCCCCGTTTTCCACTGGCCGCCGGTGGGCACACGACGTTACACGGTAGCCAGTCAGTCGAAGCCTGCGATCTGATTTGTTTTGCCCAGTTTTCAATGATGAGCGCCGCAGGGTAAGCACAGGCTCGCTCTGGTCTGTCTGTATGGACCACTTCCGATAGTGTAGTGTTGGCGCTACAAAGGATGCTCCAGGCTTTTCGTTTCTTCCCAGGATGGATGTATACTCAATGCTCAAGTTCAATGCTCATCTCGGTTTTCAATTCAATGAGTTGCCTTTTCTTCAACGCATCGAAGCCGCCGCTGCCGCTGGATTTCGGGCGGTGGAGTTTCCGTCGCCCTATGAATTCGACGCCAGTCTCCTGGCCGACCACTTGGCTCAATACGCTCTTCCTCTGATTCAGTTCGCCGCACCGGCGGGTGTCACCAAAGGCATTGCTGCCCTGCAAGGCAAGGAAGAAGAGTTTCGCGCTGGCCTGGTCCAGGCCGCCAGTTATGCAAAGGTGCTGGCTTGTTCGGATGTCCACATCATGTCTGGAATTACGACGCAGGAAGAGGCTGCGCTTATCTTCGGGAGCAACCTGGAGTATGCAGTCAAGTACTTCGAAGATCAGGGGTTGCGGCCCCTTATCGAAGTGATCAGTTCGAAGGAGATGCCGGGCTATTACATGTCTGACTTCAGCAGGGCGCAACAGGTGCTGGAGACCTTCCCGAGTGTTGGGCTGATTCTCGATCTTTACCATGCCCAGCTTTTGACCGGAGACGCAGCAGATGTTCTGGCTCGATTTTATGACCGAACCGTCCATGTGCAAATTGCTGACTGTCCGGGTCGTCACGAACCGGGAACGGGGAGCATCAACTTTGCTGCCTTGTTCACGGCGCTGGAGCAGCGTGGCTACCCAGGATGGATCGGGTGTGAATACCGTCCTTCTCGCTCTACCGTTGCGAGCCTTGACTGGATTAAGCAGCTAAGGACTTAGCACTTGCGGGCACGAGTTACCCTGATGCACTCCTCAGGTGGAGAATTTTGAAAGGCGCTTGATGGCCGATACCCATCGATCGTTGAGGCCCGCGATTCGATGGTCCGTACTGACGGCTATTGATCCAGTGCTAGTCGTGGCTCTGATTATGGGAAAATACTTCTTGAATGCCCGGCAATAGACTGGGTTTTGCGATGAGCGTGGAGCGCTTTTCAAATACCCACTCAAAGGATGAGCACATGAGCCGTACCGGCCATATCTGCCTGATGGCGACCTATAACAAATGGATGAACGTAAAGATCTATGGAGCGGCCAGGTGCTTGTCCGATGATGAGCTCTCAGCTGATAGAAAAGCGTACTTCAGGTCGATTCTCGGGACGCTAAACCACGTGGCAGCCGGAGACACTGTGTGGCTAAAGCGATTCGCCAAACATCCAGCGAACCACTCGGCATTGGAGCCGGTGAGGCGACTTGCTGATCCGAAAAACCTTGACCAAGCGTTGTTCTCTACTATTCGAGAACTCTCAGTATATCGAGAGTGGCTTGATCAGATAATTGTCGAATGGGCTAACTCTATTACAGAGTCCGATCTAGACCACACCCTCCATTACGCCAGCTTGAAGGGTGTAGTGTCCGACAAGGATTTTTACGGCCTGGTGATGCATTTCTTCAACCATCAGACCCATCACCGTGGCCAGGTTACTACGCTGCTTTCACAGGCCGGTGTCGACATAGGTGATACAGATTTAGTCGTCCTCATCCCATCCCGATCCAGCGTATGAAGAAAAGCTGGATACCAGTATTGAGAATTCACAGCCAAAGAGGGCAATTCGATTCGGATCGCACTGATTGCATGGCTATTGCCCTGGCTTAATCCATGACGAACACCTTCGCACTGAATCGCCCCGAGTTCGCCGCTGACATACATATCATCGGAATGCCAAGACATGCTCCTCAATCCGAAATCTGGTCATCGAGTGGTGGCGGGTAGTTATTTAATTTTAATGATGACCTTGCCTTTTGATCTTCCTTGTTCGACATAGCTCAACGCCTCGACTGTCGATTCGAAAGGGAAGGTTGTGTCGATCACCGGCTTAATGATGCCGGACTCGATGAGAGCAGTGATTTCACCCAGTTGAGCACCACTGGCACGCATAAAGACGAATGCATAGCTGACTTCTTTTTTGCGCGCTTTTCTGCGGATGCCGCTGCTCAAAATACGCATCACCAAACCCAATCCCCAAAACAGTTTTTGCTCTTCAGCGAACTGTGGCGTCGGCGGCCCGGAGATGGAAATGAGCTGCCCCCCAGGCTTCAGAATGGTGAGCGACTTTTCTAGCTCATCCGCGCCCAAGCTGTTCAATACGACGTCGTAGTCTTGCAAAACGGTTTCGAAGTTGTGCTTCTTGTAGTCGATGACAATGTCCGCTCCCAGTGCCTTGACCCAACCCACATTGTTTGTGCTGGTGGTGGTCGCGACGAAGGCACCCAGATGCTTGGCAAGCTGGATGGCGATGCTGCCGACACCACCCGAGCCGGCGTGAATAAACACCTTTTGTCCTTTTTTCAGCCTGGCGGTTTCAACCAGCACTTGCCATGCCGTCAGTGCAACCAGCGGGAGGGATGCGGCCTCTTCCATGCTGATGTTTTTAGGTTTCAACGCGAGTGCGTCTTCGTGCACCGCAATCAGCTCGGCGAATGTGCCTATGCGCTCCTGAGGAGGGCGTGCGTAGACTTCGTCACCTGGTTTGAAGCGCCGCACACCGGATCCAACGCTGACCACGACCCCAGCCAGGTCATTGCCCAATATCAACGGGAATGAGTACGGCAAGATCAGTTTGAATTCGCCTGTACTGATCTTTGAATCAAGCACGTTGACGCTTGTGGCATGCACTTGAACCAGGACGTCATGGGCACCCACCTCAGGTACGGGCACCTCGGCTACACGGCCATTATTCTTGCCGTAACGGTCGATTAGAAATGCCTTCATGTTGATTCAACTCTCGTAGTTTCAAATGGGAATGACGGAGCATCCTCAGGCATCCAGGAATGCCGTTGCTTTCGCCACGAAGTCGGCATGATGTTGGAAAATTCCGCCATGCCCTGCGTCTTCGTAAATGATCAGTTGAGAATTCGGGATCCGGTTCGCCAAGTCAGTAGAGTTCACCGTGGGCACCATGATGTCGTGGTCACCGTTGGCGATCAGCGTCGGTATCTGTATGCGACTGAGGTTCTGCGGGGGCTGCCTGCCCCATGCGTGAATGGCTTTCAACTGCCGCAAAAAAGCGGTTGGCGTTGGATTTTTGTCGCGATCTTTCCTGCGCTCCTTCAGGCGATTCAGAAAATCCTTGGCGGCTCGCCGGCCATTGACCGTCGAGGTGAAGAATAGGTAGGTCTTCGGATCGCGCAACGTCAGCAAACCTTTAAGCATCAATGGCCATGAAACTGACCAGACCTTGTCGATGCCGGTGCCGCCAGCAGGCCCGGTACCGGTCAGAATCAGTCTGCGCACCAGGTCAGGGGCGCTCAGGGCAATTTCCTGGGCCACGAATCCTCCGAGTGAAAAACCCAGCAGGTCGACCTTTTCGAACCCCAACGCACGAATCACAGCGATGGCATCGTTTGCCATTTCGCTGACCGTCGCAGGGGCGGTGCCACCTGATGTGCCGATGCCCCGATAGTTAGTGGCGATGATGCGCCTGGTGCTTGCGAGCCCATCGATGATCCGTGGGTCGAAGTTGTCCAGGACTGCGCCCCAATGATTCAACAAAACCAGCGGCAACCCGTCCTTGGGGCCTATATCACGGTAAACGAACGCCGCTCCATCAACCTTGATCGATTGGGTCGCTGCATTGACGAACGGCGTGCGCGATCCGGGATGAGGTTTTGTGTCTTGAATGTGCATGTTTGCCCCGTGCTGCGGATCGAAAGTGGCAAGTGAGACGCCATGTTGCAGGCGCTTTACATCGAAAGCTGCGCACCAGCGCCTGCTACACGATGATCACGCCTCGGCTTGATAGCGCTCGGCAACATCGGATTGCCGAATCTGCGACAGCAGGCCTTGACGTGCTGCCTGCAAGGCATCCCAGCAGGCGGCATCCTGCAAGGGGGGAATGGTCACAGGCTCGCGACGATCGAAACCGACCAGCGCCGCGTCGACCAGATCACCCACTTCCATGACGTCACTGAGGGTATTGATATCGATGCCCGCTCGCTCCCAGATTTCGGTACGAGTGGCTGCCGGCAGAACGGCTTGCACGTAGACGCCTTTGGGCGAAAGTTCCAGGCTCATACCTTGAGAAAGAAACAGTACAAACGCCTTGGTCGCGCCGTATACCGTCATGCCGAACTCAGGTGCCAGGCCAACAACCGAGCCTATGTTGATAATCGCTCCGTTTCCGGCTTGTGCCAGGCGTGGGGCGATGGCGCTGGCAAGCCGTACCAGTGCGGTAGTGTTGAGCGTGACCAACTGAGCAACGCTGTCGGTGGATTGTTCGATAAAGCTGCCGGATTGTGCGGCGCCTGCATTGTTCACCAGGATGCCAATACTGGCGTCGTCGCGCAGGCGAGCCTCGACCGTGGTCAAATCGCTGATTTGGGTCAGGTCAGCCTGGAGAACATCAATGGTGATGTTGTGTTTCTCACGCAGCCGGGCTGCAAGAGCATCCAGCCGCCCTTTGTCGCGGGCAACCAGTACGAGGTCGTGCCCGCGCTGTGCAAAGCGCTCGGCATAGGTAGCGCCGATGCCAGTGGAGGCGCCGGTAATGAGAACGGTGGCAGGGATGCTCATGAATTGATCCTCAGTTTCGGATATCGATAGGCGAGTCATGCGTGGTGTCCGGAGGACGTGTGTAGACGTGATTTTTAGCCGTGCCGGGTACTGGATTCAGCAAGGGTTGGGTAGTCGATGTAGCCTTCTGCACCGCCGCCATACAGGGTCGCAGGATCGAATGCCGACAAAGAGGCAGCGGTTTTAAGGCGCGCCACCAAGTCCGGGTTACCTATGAAGGGACGTCCAAAGGCGATCAAGTCAGCCTTGTCATCGTTGAGTTGAGAGGTGGCCAAATTCACGTCGTAGCCATTGTTCGCGATGTAAGTGTTTTTGAAGCGTTGGCGCAAAGAACCAAAGTCGAAGTGCGCAATATCGCGCGGCCCGCCAGTCGCACCTTCGACCACATGGAGGTACACAATGCCCAAGGCATCGAGTTGGTCGACAATGTAGTCAAACTGGGCCTGCGGTTCGCTGCTGGAGACACCATTGGCTGGCGAAACTGGCGATATACGGATGCCTGTGCGTTCTGCACCGACCTCGTTTACTACCGCCGCCGTCACTTCCAGCAGTAGGCGAGCGCGATTTTCAATCGAGCCACCGTAGGCATCGGTGCGGATATTGGCACCGTCCTTGACGAACTGATCCAGCAAATAGCCGTTTGCGCCGTGGATCTCCACGCCATCGAATCCCGCAGCGATGGCATTTGCCGCCGCTTGGCGAAAATCATTAACGATCCCGGGTAGCTCGCTGATATCAAGCGCTCGCGGCTCTGAAACGTCCACGAAGCTATTATTGACGAACACCTTGGTCGCGGGACGGAGAGCGGAGGGTGCTACCGGAGCGGCACCGTTCTCCTGCAGGTCAACGTGCGATACGCGTCCGACATGCCACAGTTGCAGGAAAATTCGTCCGCCTTTTGCGTGGACGGCATCGGTGACCTTGCGCCAGCCATCAATCTGCGCTTGCGTGTAGATACCGGGCGTATCCTGGTAGCCCTGTCCCTGCTGCGAGATCTGCGAGGCTTCGGAGATCAACAGGCCTGTAGAGGCTCTCTGGCTGTAATAGGTTGCAGCGAACTCGCTTGAGACGAAGCCTTCTCCCGCACGGTTACGCGTCAGCGGAGCCATCACGATTCTGTTGGAAAGTGTCAGCGAGCCGAGCGCGTACGGCTCAAATAACGTCTTATCGTTCATATCGTTTCCATACTCGTTGATTAATGAGGGCGACATGCGCCGTGCCAGGGAAGATTCGCGTTGGCGTATTTATGATGTCGATCATACTCAAAGCTGTCAATGCTTTTGATTATGATCGACATCAGAGTATGATGAGGGCATTGCTTTGAGATGCAGAGGCGCACGAAATGAAGATCACCAAGGCGCAATCACTCGCCAATCGAGCTCACATAGTTGAGACGGCTTCAGAGCTGTTTCGCGAGCGTGGCTACGATGGCGTGGGGGTGGCGGAGCTAATGGCTGCAGCCGGTTTTACGCAAGGAGGTTTCTACAAGCACTTCGGCTCCAAGGCTGATCTGATGGCTGAAGCGGCAGCGAACAGTCTTTCGCATTCGCTGACCAGTTCCGAAGGTCTCGACGTTGCTGAATTCGTCGATCTTTATGTGTCGAGGGATCACCGAGACGGCAGGGGCAGCGGTTGCACCATGGCGGCCCTTTGTGGAGACGCTGCGCGTCAATCAGATGAGTTGAAAGCCACCTTTGCCAGCGGGGTAGAAAGCACGCTGGCAGCGCTCGAAGAAAAGTACAACGCGAGGCAAGACGCGCCGCAGGATGGGGTACGGGCAAAAATGATCGACATGTTGGCGCATGCAATCGGTGCGGTCATGTTGTCACGCGCCTGCCCAGATGATTCTTCTCTGGCTGATGAAATACTCGAGGTTTGCCACGCTGAGATAATTGCTTCATTGCCGTTGGCTCAGCATTGCCCCGGAAAGTAGGCACCATCTTCCGTGAACGATATTCAGCAGTCTCTCAACTTCGCCCAAAATTCTTCAGCGGATTGGCTGATAGGAGCCGTTGGACGCGTGAGGTGAATTTCCAAGGGGATATCCCAGCTTTCATCAAGAGCTCGTACAAGACGTCCGTCGGTGACTTCCTGTTCGGTTAGGCTCCTTGGTAGCCAGGCCACACCTTTGTTTTCCAGGGCCATGGACATCAGTACCGCAGCGAGGTGACTACTGAATAATGGCTTGAGGTGAAGGAAATCTTCCTTTCCATTAAGCCGGTGAGCCACGATGCGTCCCAACCCGGACTCTTGGGTATACGCCAAGTACGGCAACGATGCGGGCGAACTTTCAAAGTTGGCAGAAGCGCTCGCCAATGGAACGAGAACATCTTCGCCAACCTTTTTGCCTATGAACTGATCAGGGGTCAACAGCGGTGGAACATCCGGGTGACGATGACAAAGCAGGAACTGCACCTGGCCCTGAATCAGCATCTGCTCGCAGACCGCCATGCTGTCGGAATGCAGCCGCACAGCCTCAATGGGAGCGCCGTTTTCCGTGCTTCTTAACCATCTCGGGAAGAAAGTGAACGACAGCGAATGGGTTGCAGCGAATTGCAGAGTCTTGGCAGCCATTCCCGCCACTTCCTGGGCTTCGCTGCGCATTCGGTACAAGCGCCTGGCAGTCTCCTGGGCACTTGGCAAAATCTGCTTCCCAGCCTCGGTCAGCGTTGCACCTTGTGGCGTGCGAACGAACAGTTCAACACCCATCCAATTTTCCAGTGAGCGGACTCTGCGACTGAATGCCGGCTGAGTAACGTGGCGCGCTTCAGCGGCACGAACAAAGCTGCCGTACTCTGCCAACGCTGAAAAATCTTCTAGCCAAACGAGTTCCAAGGGCCATGCCTCCTGTGCATAGGGCTCGGCATTAATAGCATTGGGCGGGTGTCATCGCAAAGCATAACGTGGGGCCACCAACAACAAGAGGAGCCCGTCATGCGTATCGTAGACATCCGTGAAAAAACTGTTTCTATTGCCTCCCCAATTGCCAACGCCTATATCGATTTTTCCAAAATGACCTGCTCGGTTGTCGCTGTCGTCACGGATGTGATTCGCGATGGTAAACCAGTAATCGGCTACGGCTTCAACTCCAACGGTCGCTACGGTCAAGGTGCACTGATGCGTGATCGCTTCCTGGCGCGTATCACGGAAGCTGATCCAGATACTCTCATCGACCACGAGAACAACAACCTGGATCCGTTTGCCATCTGGAAGACTCTGATGACTAATGAAAAGCCAGGTGGTCACGGTGAACGTTCAGTCGCAGTGGGTACCATTGACATGGCTGTATGGGATGCCGTTGCCAAGATTGAAGGCAAGCCTCTGTATCGCCTGCTGGCCGACCGTTATCGTGACGGCGTGGCAGATGACAAGGTGTGGGTCTACGCAGCGGGCGGCTACTACTACCCTGGCAAAGATCAAACCAAGCTCAAGGCAGAAATGCAGAGCTATCTGGATCGTGGCTACGACGTCGTCAAGATGAAGATTGGTGCAGTATCACTGGACGAAGATATCCGTCGTATCGAGGCGGTACTTGAAGTGGTAGGGGACGGTCGTCGACTGGCGGTCGATGCCAATGGCCGCTTCGATCTGAAGACAGGTATTGCATACGCGGAGGCCATCAAAAAGTACAACCTCTTTTGGTACGAAGAGATTGGCGATCCGCTGGACTACGCGCTGCAGGCTGAGCTTGCAAATCACTATGAACTGCCAATGGCTACCGGGGAAAACCTGTTCTCCCACCAGGATGCCCGTAACCTTCTGCGCCACGGCGGTATGCGCCCTGATCGCGACTACCTACAGTTCGACTGTGCTCTGTCCTACGGGCTCGTGGAGTACATGCGCACCCTGAAGGTGATGGAAGAAATGGGTTGGTCTTCCCGCCGTGTAGTTCCGCATGGTGGTCACCAGATGTCCCTGAACATCGCAGCGGGTCTGCACCTGGGCGGTAACGAATCGTACCCGGACGTGTTCCAGCCTTTCGGCGGGTTCGCTGACGGGATTCGTGTGGAAAACGGCTATGTCGGTCTGCCGGATATTCCAGGTGTCGGCTTCGAAGCCAAGTCCGCCTTGTACGCAGTAATGCGCGAGCTGGGCGAAGGCTGATAGCCCTCGAACGGCGGCCTCTTGCAGGAGGCCGCCGTTATCAGGCGTCACTCACTGACGCCACGCCACACGCCCATCACAAAAATAAAATGAGGTGCTCCCGTGGAAATCTCCAAGACCCGCTGGTACAGCCAGCTGTATGTGCAGGTGCTGATCGGTATCGTCATCGGTGCAGCAATTGGTCACTTTGAACCGCAATTCGGAGCCAAGCTCCAACCTTTTGCGGATGGCTTTATCAAACTCATCAAAATGCTGTTGGCGCCTATTATTTTCGGTACCGTCGTCGTTGGTATCGCTAAGATGGGCAGCATCAAGGAAGTCGGGCGGATCGGCGTCAAAGCGCTGCTCTACTTTGAAATCCTTTCAACCATTGCGCTGGTCATTGGCCTTATTGTGGTCAATATCGCAAAGCCAGGCGCTGGGATGAATATCAACGCTACCACGCTTGATGCCAGCGCTATCGCCAAGTACAGCCAAGCCGCCAGTGAGCAGGGCGGAACAATCGATTTCTTTCTCAACATAATCCCGAGTACCTTCATTGGCGCATTCTCGAATGGCGTCATGCTTCAGGTCATCTTGATTTCGGTTTTGATGGGCGTTGCCCTCGTTCAAATGGGCGAAACCAGCAAACCGCTGATCAATACCATCGACCTGTTTCTGCAAGGGCTGTTCAAGATCGTGGCAATGGTTATGCGTCTGGCTCCGATTGGTGCCGGCGCTGGGATGGCTTTCACTATAGGCAAGTACGGAATTGGTACCTTGCTGTCACTCGGCCAGTTGCTGGTCGCGCTCTACATCACGACCTTGATTTTCATCGTGGTAGTGCTGGGTACGGTTGCTAGATGGTCGGGCATGCCGCTTATGCAATTTCTTCGTTATTTCAAAGATGAAATTCTCATCACGCTTGGCACCTGCTCAACCGAAGCCGTACTTCCGCGAATGATGGTGAAACTTGAAAAGCTGGGCTGCAAGAAGTCAGTGGTGGGCATGGTGCTACCAACTGGATATGCCTTCAATGCGGATGGCACCTGCATTTACCTCACCATGGCGGCGATTTTTATCGCACAGGCAACCAATACGCCACTGACGTTTATGGATCAGATGATTCTGTTGGGCGTCTTCCTGCTGACCTCAAAAGGCTCCGCTGGCGTGGCGGGTGCCGGGTTCATAACCCTTGCGGCAACGCTCACAACCATCCACTCCATTCCGTTGGTAGGCCTTGTCCTGCTCTTGGGCATCGACAGGTTCCTCAATGAAGCGCGAGCTGTTACCAACCTGATTGGCAACGGTATCGGCACCATCGCCATTGCCAAGTGGGACAACTCGTTCGATGTAGAAGCCTGTGAGCGTGAAATTGCCGCGATGAAAAACGCAAAGGCGGAGCGTAGAGCGTTAGCAACGCAAAAGTAGTCAACATCGCTTACCCGGTCATTCCTCTTCGGATAGGGCGCAATGACCGGTAGCTATTCGATGCCTCGTTCACATAGAACCATTCAAGCGAAGTTCTCAGTTGAATTGCGATGGAGCCGAAAAAATGATTGAGCGATCCCATCACGAACTACGTAAGGCGTTCGGTGATTTACTTCATGGAACAGTTTGTAAATTTGCCGCATCAGTGTTCGATCCGATCTCGGTTCGAATGGCCTCTGACCTTGGCTTTGAGGTCGCCATCCAGGGTGGATCCGTCGCCTCGCTTCAAGTGCTCGGTGCCCCAGATATCTCGTTGCTCACTCTTGATGAATATGCGGAGCAAGTTTCCAGGGTCGGACGGGCCAGCCAAATCCCAATCATTGGAGACGCTGATCATGGGTTCGGCAACGCGCTCAATGTAATGCGAACGGTAACCGAGTTGCAGAAGGCCGGTGTTGCCGCTCTTACGCTAGAAGATACTCACCTACCGGCCAAATACGATGAGCAAGCGCACGTGCTTATCGAAATGGAAGAGGCCGCAAGCAAGATTTACGCTGCGCGATTTGCCCGGTCAGATGATGCCCTCAGCATCATCGCCCGTACGAATGTGGCCGTTTCCACTTTGGAAGATTCCATCGCACGCACTATGGCCTATCAAAAGGCTGGGGCCGATGCGATTTGCATTGTCGGAGTAAAGGATTTCCAACACTTGGAGGCGCTCACCTCGCATCTTTCCGTGCCAATCATGCTGATTAATTATGGAAACCCTGCACTGAGCGATGTTGAGAAGCTGAGCGCAGCCAATGTGCGGATCGTGGTCAATGGGCATGCCCCATTTTTGGCTGCGATCAAAGCAAGTTACGAGGCATTGCGCGAGCAGAGCGGATCCAAAGGCGCTGAGCTCTCGCTTCCAGAGCTGCTATCAAAATACACGCTGTCGGATAATTACCGTGAGTGGGCAAAGACCTATTTGAAGTCAGAACACGGTTCTAATTGAGCTTGAAGCAGGTGAAATAAAGCATCATGAAAAAAACGATCCTGGCCTTCAGTCGCGTCTCTCCAAGCCTGCTCGAGACTTATAAAGATCAGTACAACATCATTATCCTCAACCCAGAGGATGGTGATATGGACGTTCAGTTTCAAGCGGCTCTTCCCGAGGCCCATGGGTTGATCGGTGGAAATCGCCGTCTGGGTGAGGCCGAACTCGCGTTAGCAAAAAAACTAGAGATTATTTCCAGTATATCGGTTGGCTACGACAACTATGACCTCAGCTTTCTCAATAGCCGAGGAATCATGCTGACCAACACGCCGGATGTGCTGAACGAGACAACAGCTGATCTGGCTTTCGCTCTGATCCTCGCCACAGCACGGCGTATCCCTGAGCTGGATGCCTGGACGAAAGACGGAAATTGGACAAAGACCATCGATGCATCCCACTTCGGATGCGATGTGCATGGAAAGACCTTGGGCATTATCGGTTTAGGCAAAATTGGAGAGGCCATCGCCCGTAGAGGTAGGTTCGGTTTCGGTATGGATATTTTGTACAGCGGCAAAACCCGCAAGCCCAAACTGGAGCAAGAGCTGGGGGCAAGGTTTGTTACACAAGAAACGCTTTTGGGCGAATCCGATTTTGTGTGCCCGGTCGTTCCATTGACCTCCAATACCAGGAACCTCATCAGCCATTCCGAGTTGGCGCAGATGAAGCCTGAAGGCATTTTGATCAACGTGTCTCGGGGCCCAGTGGTTGATGAAGAGGCACTGATTCAAGCACTTGAAGCAAAGGCAATACGGGCAGCGGGATTGGATGTTTACGTGAAGGAGCCTTTGCCGGACTCCAGGCTCTTCAAGTTGAAAAACGTCGTCACTGTTCCCCATATTGGCTCAGCAACAAACGAGACGCGCAACGCAATGGCAAAGCGAGCCCTGGAAAATTTATTGATGGGACTTGAGGGCCAGTGGCCGCGAGACCTCGTAAATTCGCAAGCATTACGCCAATAAGAATTAACTCATTCTCCTCCTATGTGCGGTAGGCACACAGGCACTTATCTCAATGAAATAGGAACCGCTATGCCGCAAGTCATTGTCTATGCCGCTGCAGGTAAGACGGAGGAGCAACACCATCTGCTTCTGAAAAAGGTTACCGAGGCCGTGGTAGCAAGCTACGAAATACCTGCAGAAATCGTGACCGTGCAAATCGTCGAGGCGCCAGTCCATTTAAAAGCGAAGGGTGGCATTCGTTTCTGTGATCGATGAGCTGGAAGCACCGGGGAATAGCCGTGCGGCTTTGGAGGGCACGCTGTAGGTAGATCACTCCGGGGTCATGAGTACCGCCAACGTCATGTTGATGAACTCCTCATTCTTACTGATCGTTTGCAGCGCGCCGCGCACGTTGCCTCCAACCTCACCTGCGCCACGCTTTTCGACCCACAACGTCAGCTCCATGATCGCGGCTTCGAGGGCTAGCTGGTTCTGATTGATCTTGAAGAGCAGGGAAGGTAGTAAGTCAGCATTCGACATCGTGTTTCCTCCATGAAAAGAGGACTGCGTAGCAGGCGGGTGCTATTTCGATTCAAGCCACCTGGCGCCTGAGAAATCCGCTTCCCTAACAGAAAACAGGTATCCGGGCAGATCCGCATAGGTCAGTGTTCAATCGACGCCAACAATTAGGGCTCTTGCGGGCGAAACACATGCTTCTAGGCGCTAACTAAATGGCGAGCGACAGCTTACAGCTGTCCAGGATTTCGTCGGCTAGCAGCGCATCATCTGGGCAGGCCCGCGACAGTACAATGGCTCCGACCGCTTGTGCCAACAATGAAACTGCCTTCGTACGGGCTTCCTTTTGCTCGTTAGCGGATAGCCCGGAACTCAAGCCTGATTGTTGACGCCGATGCCGATTGCCCCACGTGCCGACGCAAGACTGACCCATCTTCAAATCCGCACAAATCCAGCACAGGTATTGGTTCGCGAGGAATCAGATTGGGTCAGTGACATCTCGGTAACTGGGTCAATTCTGCGTCGGCGCCAACACTTTTACTGTCCGCCGGTCCACCCTGTCACTAGCTGAACCAACCAATAGACGGCGATAGCTAGCTGAATGGCAAAACATCCAAAGCGAACATTCACTACTGGGATGCTCAGGGAGTATAGGTGCAGGGAAGATTGCGCGACGCGAGCAGCAAGCAAGGGAAAAGCAAGTGAATCGGTAATTGACGTCTGGTCGGTGGCAAGGGCCAATAGAAGTAGGCCGCCGAACAGGGGTAAACCTTCGACACAATTAGCATGTGCTCGCGCCAAGCGTTGCATGAAGGGTGAGAGATTGGAGTTATCTGGTTTGAACTCGTTTGTGGGAATTCGCTTTAGGACAGCAAGCCCGCCACGTAAGAGCTCCATTAGAATCAGCAGAGCCAATGTCCACCCAATAAAGCCAGTCAGAGCGATAGCAGTCGGGCTGGTCATATCTGTTACACCCATTCATCAACGAAGTAATGCGGTACGAAACCGGAGTGCTATTTCGTGCAATCAGAATAGATGCAAAACGGTTCTGCATCAGGAGCTGTCTGGAATCCCGGGTAGCTAGCTGTGCGACTCGCAAGCGGGCAGGGGAAGGGGGCATGGCAACAGAGCGCCCGCATTGGCGGGCTTCGATTTTTCGAGTGAGCGTCAGTCTTCAGGATCAATCTCTTCTTCAGGCTTCCACCTGGCTATAAGGTCAACCAACAGTTCGGCAATGGCATCACTGCTTTCTTTCAGCACCTCTAGATGCTCGTTGATACGATCTGACACTTCGGTGGAGCCGCGTTGGTCGATCCAAATACCTATCTCTTCAATGGCACAACCTAGGGCCATGATGTTCTGATTGAGTCGGCTGAGTAGGGCGGGGGTAGGATCGTCTGGTAGGGGCATGGCCGCTTTTCCTGTGTCTACGAAAAGCGTAGCAGGCAACAAAAAGCCCGCTCAGTGGCGGGCTTTCTGTACGGGGTCAAATCCTTTTGTCCGTTCAATCTGCGCTCCATTCTGTGAGCGTTTCGTGAAAAGCATGTCGCAGATACGAAAAAGCCCGGCACATTGGCCGGGCTCTCTGTAGATGGGCCAAATCCCTTTGGCTGACTGCATTGTGCTGGGTAAGTGTGACAAAGGTGTGACGAGGCAGATACGAAAAGCCCGGCACGGTTGTGCTTCATGCCGTACGTCTAATGCGGTGAATTCCCTTAAGTGTTCCGACTTCTATGCACCTCAAGGTACCGGATACCACCGGTGGGGCGACCCATTACTACGCGACCACCCTGCCGAAGCCACCTACCTGGGTGAATGGCGCCAAGGAGACGCTGAGGCTCGGTCATCACGTCTTCTTCAAGGATGTGCCGTGAACCCCGCGGCACTGAAGTTTGCGTTTTACCAGGTCGTGCTGAAGGCGCTGGCCTGAACCTTTCCCAACACCCGAGGCAACAAAATATGCAACTGACTAGTCATTGGAAAGATGCTTTGAAGATGTCCAGCGTTCAGGCTGGCGGTGCGATTGCAGCGCTGGGTATTCTGGTGATGCTGGCACGGGTGATCCTGCAGCCCAGGCTGAGTCCCTAGGGAGGGACTGGCGCGAGCTCAAAGAATTGGCGCTATCACCGGCGACGGCGATGAATGACTGATCGCCTTTATCGCGTGCCATTGCTTCGTGAAAGAGGTTTCAACCATGAACCAGAGACTTAAAACTCATTCAGGATTTATTGCTTGGGTAAGGCAGTAACCACGATTTCTTACTGAACGGAGGAGGTTGTCTCCTTTAGTGAGCTTCTTGAATTTCGCTTGCAGCCTACTGAGGCACATGGGCAGTCCTTTGTAACTATCAGGGTGCTTATTTAACTTTATAAAGATACTTTCGTTGCTAACAACGCGCTCCTCGCTGCTTGTTAATAACTCAAGCACTAAGCATTCCATGCGAGTTAAACTGATAGTCGTTAGATTGTTAGAAAGCAGGCGTTGGGGTTTGTTCAACGTCCAGGTTTGTAACTTTGGCATATTGCGGCTGGTTCGCTCTCAATGTAGTTGTCTGTTAGGGAAGGGCAGGATCCGATTGCTGACTGTCTGAGTTGAGCCGAGCAAGTTCGACGCACATCTTGTTGTTCTCTTTAGCACTGTAGGTCACACGGCCGGAGTTGCGAACCGCCGAGCCGAATAGCTGGGCTTACCGTGCAGCTCACGAGAAGGAGTTTATAGGCGGTGAAACTGTCAACCTTTCATTTGGCGACAGTGCCTTTTCATTTCATGACAATGCATTACCATTGATCTGGAATGGCACATAACGTTGCTTAAGTCAGTTTTTGCGTAGTAGTCATGCCCCTCTCTAGGCGTACCGATTTTCGTCAGTGGTGTGCGAATTTGCGGCTGGGTTTGAGAGTGCGGAATCCTGAGCGTCAGCTATGGGGTGTTGCCCTTTGCGGCAGGCAGCAATCGACCCTTTGCAGACATTGATAATCGCGCCCCCAGTGAGCGAAGCGAGCGATTTGAACCGTTTGTCAGGCAGTTTAACCAACCTTTGATTTTGGTGGGTGTTCAAGATGCCTTTCGTAGTACTCACTAAAGTATTTATGCTCATCTATTCTTGGGTCTTCTGAGAAGAAATATCCGAATGTTATCGGTCCATATTTCTCAATGATGTGGCTGTAAAAAGCACCGTTTTTATTTGAGGATAATGCCCGTGAGTGTCGGTAGTACCTTGAGTGTAAAGATGTACTTGTTTTTCCAATGTAAAGTATTCGAGATTCGCCTGAAACTCTAGGTATTGGTTTTTCTGACAGGAAAAAATAGACAATGCCTTTAGCCCTTTTAGATTCTTCGCTGCTAAAGGCTATTTTGAATTCGTTCTCTATGCTTTTTGAGCAAGAGATTTTATGTGGGAGGTATTGAAGGCTTGTATAAAGCATTAGGTGACCTCGACCTCGATGTTTTGGCAATGCTTAACCAACGCTTGCCTTAAAATGTGCGTTGTAGCGTTGCATGTGCTTTGGTCTTTTTGCTATGTGCGATAATGCACTTCACAAGGCTTGTGAGCGCTTCTGTGAGTTGCAGTTCGCTTAGTTCAATATTGTACCATTGCGACTGCCCAAATAAAATTACAATGACTGCATTAGTGGTCGGGCAGATGTCGCCACCAAGCTTACCTTTCTCACTGCACTCATCCGCTATAACTGCGCTTAAAAGAGACGAGTATCTATTCTTTAGCTGGATAATCTGGTGCTTTTGTTCTTCGTTAAGATTCACAAACTCACGGGTGATCAGAGCTAATTTGTATTTTTCATTACAGTTAAAGGCGACGAAGGCTTGAATAAACAGGTGTAGACGTTTGCAAGGGCTCCGTGCTCCTTTCATTCGACGCGTCGTGTCCAGCAATAAGTCGGATAAGGCGGACTCAATGAGTTCGAACAGTAAGGACTGTTTATTTTCGATGTGATGGTATAACGATCCGGCATGCAGTCCCAGGTGGTTCGCCAGATCTCGCAAGCCGATTGCCTGAAAACCGCGTGTGGCGAAAAGTTCGACCGCAGCGTCAAGAAGTCGATCGCGGGCGCTGTGTACTGGATTGGCTGATGCGATGGTAGTTAGCATGTGAATCCGTCAACTAGGAAAATGAGAGCGTGGCCAATACGCTTCGTGATTGATGCAGGTTCATTCATTTCCACATAGCGTGGGTATTCACACTCGCGCCGCGAGACTTATCCCGCATGGCGATAGCCCGTTCTGCAAGCATGGTTCGCGGTGCGCATCAGTAACAGCACCGCGCCAATCACTGGCAGGCTCAACAGCAGCAGTGCATACCGCAGCGACTCCTGGCCAAACAGCGGTAGCAACATATCGCTGAACAATCCGGTGATCAGTGGCCCGACGCCGATCCCGAGCAGTGTACTGACGATGGTTTGCAGGGCGCCATGGCGGTACCGCGCCGACCCGCCGGCACCAGTTGGGTGACGAGGTTGTAGGACGGGGCGAGCCACCACACGGCAAAGAAGGCATAGAGCGCGCACCAGAGCATCGCGGCCGGAATCGGTACATCGCCCAAGCGCACTAGCAGGGCATCGGACCAGAGCAGATAAGGGATCAGCGCAGCGATGGCCGCCAGGTGGCCCAACACTGGAATGGAAACCTGCCAGTGTGGGTGGCGGCGGCACAGTCGGTCACTTAACCAACCACTGAACAGACCACCGATCCCGGCCGAGAGACCGCAGATCACCCCGACCAGCAGCCCGGCGTGTTGCAGTGACATGCCGTGGGAGCGCACCAGGAAGCTGGTGTTCCACATGCCGATGGCATAGGAGCTGAGCGTGGCCAGACCGCCCGCGAGGATCAGGTAACGGTAGGCCGGCAAGGCCCAGAGCTTGCGGGCTTCAGCGCCCATGCCAAGCAGCGCAGGCTGCGCGTGAGTGTGTGGCGTGAGGTCCCAACGGCCACGCTGCGGGTCGCGCACGACAAAGGTCAGGAGGGTGCAAAACACCAGGGCCGGCACGCCAATGGCAATAAACGCACTGCGCCAGCCATAGTGCTCCACCACCCAGGCCCCGATACTCAAACCGATGATCGAGGAAAAGGTCGGTGCCGCGGTAAAACAACTGATAGCTAATGAGCGTCGTTGGGGTGGATACAGGTCAACGATCAACGACAGCGAGGCCGAGGTCGTCGGCGATTCACTGACTGCCACCAGCATCCGCGCAATGGCCAGCGCCAGGAAGCTGCCGGCCAGCCCGCAAGCCATTGTCGCCACGGCCCAGAGCAGGCACGACATGGCCAGCAGGCGGGTCCGCGGCATGCGGTCCACCAGCCGTCCCGCCGGCAGGCCCATGAGCGCATAGACTGCCGCGAACGCCAAACCGGAGATCAACCCGATGGCGGTATCGCTGACCCTGAACTCGGCTTTGATCGGTTCGATCATCACCGCGAGTATTTGTCGCCCGACAAAGTTGTCGGCGAACACCATGCCCAGCAGCAACAGCAAGCTGTGGCTGCCCCAGCCAACCCTGGCCGTCGGTATCGTAGCTTCGCGGGCGGTCATCGCGGAGCCCACAGATCCGGCAAGCCGGGGTCACTGACGACAATCAGGCGCTTGAGCAAGACCTTCAAGGCTTGTGCATCGGCAGGGCCGAGCTTGGCCGAGAGGTCCTCTTCCACGGCCTTGGCCAGCGCCAGTTGATGCAGTGAAACCTCGCGGCCCTGGGCCGTGAGGACAAACCGCAGCGACTCTGCCGAGCCCTCGATCGCCACCAGGCGCTGGCGTTCGAGAAAACGCATGCTGGCCAGCGTGACGGCGCGGCCAGTGTAGTTAACGAAGGTATTGATTTCCTCAAGGGTCAGGTTGTCGCGGATACACAAAATCGAAAGAACAAAAAAACGCCTGTTCGTCCAGTTGCTGATTATTCAGCATCTGCCGCAGGTTATTGAGCACTTGGTAATGTCCACGTCCCAACAGGTAACCGAGCAAGTCCTCGGTGTAGCTGCATTCCGGGGGCGGGGGCGTGGTGGCCAGACGCAGCTCGCTACGTGGCTTGCGGGTCGCCAGAGCATATTGGCCACTCTGGAACGCCAGCGGCGCGCGGTCGCTGTGATCGAAGGCGAGCACTTCACCGACAAAAATCACATGATCGCCGCCTTCGTACTGGAACGCGGTGCGGCATTGAAAACGCGCGGTACAATCTTGCAGCAGCGGTGCCTCGCTGACGCCATTGTCCAACTTGATTTCAGAAAACTTGTCCTCGCCCTGGGTGGCGAAACGTCCCGACAGGGTTTCCTGTTCGGTGGACAACACGTGGACGTTCCAGTGTTTGCCGCTGGTAAAGACCGGCAGGCTGCGGGCCTGCTTGGACAGGCTCCAGAGCACCAGCGGCGGATTGAGCGACACCGAGTTGAAACTGTTGGCCGTTATCCCCACGGGTGAGCCGTCTTCGGTCTGGGTGGTGATGATGGTGACCCCGGTGGTAAAGGTGCCGAGCGCGGCACGAAAAGCCTGGGGATCGAAACTGACGTTTTGCATTGCCATGACTGGCCTCATGGGGTGGGGTTTTCGTATGGCCAGTATTGGTCGCGGCAGACTGTTTAACATCGTCTCAACGGACTAACAGATTTGCTCGATCCTCGTCCGATCGGACGAGGCGTCGCGAGGGGTGCAAGGCTACGGTGGCCGCAAGCGCATCGGGCGCTTCCCGGCCATGGGGCCAGTACCAGTAAGGGGACACGAATGAGTTCGGTCACATCATCCGTCTAAGGGCTTGCCCGCCTGTTATCCCGGCAAAAAAGCGCATTCGCCAGCGCTGGTGCGGTGAGCGCCGACACCCGCCGACGTCGACTCCAGCAAGTCATCGATCTGTTGGTCCGCCACCATGTTGCGTTGACCGAGGCGATTGACCTGGATTTTGGCGGCCGGCCGGCCGGTTTTTCCCTGATGAATGACGTGCTGGGCGCCCTGGCTTCGCTCAAATATGCGCGCGATCATCTGCATGGTTGGATGCAGGATGATCCGCGTGCGCCTTTCGCGCCTTACGATCAGCTCGGCGCCAAGGCGTGGGTGATGCACCAACCCAAGGGCACGGTGGGTATTCTCGGTACCTGGAACGCGCCGTTGTTTACCCTGTTCAGCCCCTTGGCCTCAGTGCTGGCGGCGGGCAACCGGGCCATCCTCAAGCCGTCGGACGTGGTGCCTCGGACGGCCGAGTTGCTGGCGCAGCTGTGCGCTGAACACCTCGACCCGCTGGAGATTGCCGTCGTCACCGGCGAAGTGGAACTGGCCGAAGCCTTCAGCGCTCAGCCGTTTGACCACTTGGTGTACACCGGCAGTACCGCGACGGGGCGGTTGGTCATGCGCAACGCCGCACAGAACCTGGTGCCGGTGACGCTGGAACTGGGGGGTAAGTCGCCGGTCATCGTCACCGGCAGCGCCGACCTGAACAAAACCGCTTTCAGTATCGCCGTGGGGAAGGCCTGCAATGGCGGGCAGATCTGCATCAATCCGGATCTGGTGTATGTGCCCAAGGCGCTGCTCGAACCCTTCCTTGAAGCACTGCGCGTGTCCTACAGCGAACTCAACCCATCGGTGGCCGGCAACCCGGATGTGGTGGCGGTGGTCAATCAGCGGCACCTGGACCGCGTCGAAGGTTACATACTGGATGCCCAGGCCCGCGGCGCACGTATCGAGTGCTTGCCCGAACCGCTGTCGTGAACGCCCAGGATCGGCGCCGGCCCCTGCGCGTGGTGGTCGACCCGGCGCCGGACAGTGTGATCATGCGGGAAGAAATCTTCGGCCCCGCGATGGTCGTGCTCACCTACGAAGACCTCGACCACGTCATTGACGACATTAATGCGCGGCCACGCCCACTGGCCCTGTATTACTTCGGCGAAGACCAGCAAGAGCAGCGATACGTCCTGGAGCGCACGTTGTCTGGCGGGGTGACTGTCAACGACGTGATGATGCACCCGGCGATGCACGATGCGCCGTTCGGCGGCGTCGGCGCCTCCGGCATGGGCCATTACCATGGCCACGAAGGGTTTCTCGAGTTCAGCCACCAGCGCACGGTGTTCAAGGCACCGGAGCATGACCCGCGCCGCGAATGGGGGCTCCTGCCGCCATATGGCGAGCACTTCCTGGCGGCCATGCTGGCCAGCGTAACTGCTGACTGACCGAGAGCGGGGCGCATCCTGTGCCCCGCCCGCAGCACGAGATAAGCCATTGTTTATGTTCAAGACAATCACTATCGCTCAGCGCCTGTGGCTATGGGCGCTGCTGGTCACGTTGCTGTTTGTACTGGCGGTCGGTTTTGGCGGGTATGGCTTGCAGCAGGCGCGCGATAGCCTTCGGGCCATAAACGAGGACAATCTGGCGACGCTGCTGATGTTTGGCGAGGTCCAGCACCGTCTTGATGAAAGTCGGCGCCAGGTTTTGCTCGCCATCCAGCAGGACCCTGAAGGTCCGTTGGTGGCGGCGTTCGACCGCCCCGTCGAAGCAACCCTGAGCGCTATGGTCGACGGCATGGGGCGGGTGGTCAGCCGCGTACGCGACGGCGTCAGCCTGGCGCATGAGGCCGGTGACTCGGTGGCGCAGATTCGCAGTGGCACCGATGACGTGATCCGTAGCGTGGATACCATTGCCACGGTGATCACCGAGCAGGAGCGGGTGACACGAGAAATGGTCGCGCGGGTCGAGAGTGTCTCCGCGGGCACCGGCGCGCTGTCGGCCAACGCCGGTCGCAGTGCCGTCGTTGCGTCTGATCTGGAGCAACTGGCGCGGGCGCTGGATCAGTTGTCGGCCCGCTTCAATGTGGTTTGAATGCCCGGCCGTTCTGGATCAATTCCCAGGCTTTTTTTTGGATGGCAAGTATTACCTTGGCCCGGAGTTGCTCACCGCCGGCCGCCGCGTTTGGTAACGGTAGAATCGACATCTGGATCAACAACGCGGGCGTCGGTGCCGTGGGCAGCATTGAGCAGACTCCGCTTGACGCTCATGCGCAGGTGTTGCAAACGGATCTGCTGGGCTATTTGCGCGGGCCCGTCTTAACGAAGTCTGGGTCGTTGCAATATGGATTGCCAGAAACAGGCTTGAGTTCTAACGAGCTGTGGAATCGAACTGTACATGCACTTTTATAAAGCGCCATGCATAACAACGTGCACCAGTCGGAAGCGCCGCAAAGCGCTTTCGCCTGCGGTAGCTCCAGCGTTGTGACAATCCCCCCTGGCTCAAGAGTCAGTGTTTCCAGATAGTTGAAGTCTCTCTGTGGCTGACTGGCACAAAGGCTGCAAGGCTGACATCAGGTCCACCTGGAGAGCATTCGTGTGGACAGCCCCCTCGGTCAACGACGATCGATTGGCCGAACAGGTCGTGGGCAGCATCGGTGGATCAGGCATAGACGTCTGGTTTCAACACCGCAAAAGAACAGGCAAAGACGCCTGGAACCGCAAGGTTTCAGGCGTTTTTTTTTGCTTTTAAAACCGTGATTGGCTCGGGCTGGGTGCTTTCTATGAATTCCAATGTTGCCACGTTGAACAAGATGCAAACGCTGATCGTGATCGGTAATGGCATGGTCGGACATCATTGTGTCGAACAGCTGATCGAGCGGGGAGCGCTTGACCATTACCGGCTGCACGTCTTCAGTGAGGAGCCGATGCGCGCCTATGACCGTGTGCATCTTTCCGAGTACTTCTCCGGTCGTGATGCCGAGTCGCTGGCGCTGTCCGATGCGTCGCTTTACCAGACGCCCGGCGTTACGCTGCATCTGGGTGTGCCGGTATTGGAAATCGACCGTGTCCGTCGCCAGGTGGTCACCTCGCAAGGTTGCGTCACGTATGACAAATTGGTTCTGGCCACCGGTTCATATCCGTTTGTTCCGCCAATCGAAGGCGCCGAAGGTGAGTCGCGCCTGGTTTATCGCACCCTGGAAGACCTCGATGCCATTCGGGCGGCGGCGGCCAATGCCCGGCGCGGCGTGGTGGTCGGCGGTGGCTTGCTGGGCCTGGAAGCTGCGAACGCATTGAAGAGCCTGGGCCTTGAAGCCCACGTGGTGGAGTTCGCGCCGCGCTTGATGCCGGTACAACTGGATGACCACGGTGGCCAGGCGCTCAAGGCGCAGATCGAACGATTGGGCGTCGGTGTACACCTGTCCCGCGCCACTCAATCGATCAGTGCGGGCGAGCAGTACCGCTATCGCATGAATTTCGCCAATGACGAATACCTCGAAACCGACCTGATCGTGTTTTCCGCCGGTATCCGCGCACAAGACTCGCTGGCTCGTCAATGCGCGCTGGAGATCGGTCCGCGCGGTGGCGTGGTGATCGACGACACGTGCCGAAGTTGCGACCCGAACATCTACGCCATCGGTGAATGCGCTTCATGGAACGGCAGCCTGTTCGGCCTGGTCGCGCCGGGCTACCAGATGGCGCGCAGCGTCGCGGCCCGTCTGTGTAACGAAGTCGCCGAGCCGTTCACCGGTGCCGACATGTCGACCAAGCTCAAGCTGCTGGGGGTGGATGTCGGCTCCATCGGCGACGCCCACGGCAACACCCCGGGCGCGCGCAGCTATCAATTCATCGACGAAACCAGCGCCAGCTATCGCCGCCTGGTGGTGGATGCAAGTGGCAAGCACGTCCTCGGTGCAGTGCTGGTCGGTGACAACAGTTATTACGACACCTTGCTGCAATACATGCAGAACGGCATTGTCTTGCCGTCGGAACCGGCCAGCCTGATTCTGCCGTCCTCCGAAGGCGCGCCGACCCTGGGCCCGGGTGCGCTGCCCGAGTCGGCGACGGTGTGCTCATGTCATAACGTCACCAAGGGCTCCATTTGTTCGGCCATCGATGGCGGCTGTACCGACCTGGGCCAGCTCAAGTCGCAGACCAAGGCTTGCACCGGCTGCGGCGGTTGCGCCGGCCTGCTCAAGCAAGTCTTCGAGCATGAGTTGATTGCCCGTGGCGTCAGTGTCGACAAGAGCCTGTGCGAACACTTCGCCTATACCCGTCAGGAGCTTTATGCGCTGGCGCGGGTAGAAGGGGTGATCACCTTCGAAGAACTGTTGGCCAAGCACGGCCGTGGTCATACCGGTTGCGACGTTTGCAAACCGGCGGTGGGCTCGATTCTCGCCTCGTGCTGGAACCAGCCGATCATGGACACGTCGCTGGTGCCGTTGCAGGACACCAACGACACCTTCATGGCCAACATGCAGAAAAACGGCACCTATTCGGTGGTGCCGCGCATCGCCGGGGGCGAAATCACAGCCGACAAGCTGATCGCGATTGGCGTGGTGGCGAAGAAGTACGACCTCTACACAAAAATCACCGGCGGGCAGCGCATTGACCTGTTCGGCGCACAATTGCATCAGTTGCCGGACATCTGGTCCGAGTTGATCGAGGCCGGTTTCGAAACCGGGCACGCCTATGGCAAATCGACCCGCACGGTGAAGTCCTGCGTCGGCAGCACCTGGTGCCGTTATGGCGTGCAGGACAGCGTGAAAATGGCCCTGACCCTCGAGGATCGCTACAAGGGGCTGCGTTCGCCACACAAGCTCAAGTTCGCGGTCTCTGGCTGCACCCGTGAATGTGCCGAGGCGCAGAGCAAGGACGTGGGCGTGATCGCCACCGAGAATGGCTGGAACCTCTACGTGGCCGGTAACGGCGGCATGCGCCCGCGCCACGCCGAGTTGTTCGCCACCGACCTCGATGACGCCACCCTGATTCGTTACATCGACCGGTTCCTGATGTTCTACATCCGCACCGCTGACAAATTGCAGCGCACCTCGGTCTGGCGCGAGAGCCTGGAGGGCGGCCTGGATTACCTCAAGGACGTGATCATCAACGACAGCCTGGGGCTTGGCCTTGAGCTCGAATCGCAGATGCAACTGGTGGTCAACCGCTACGAATGCGAATGGGCCAACGCCCTTAAAGACCCGGAAAAACTCAAGCGCTTCCGCACCTTCGTCAACGATCAACGCCCGGACCCGGACATCCATTTTGTCCAGGAACGCGGTCAGCGCCGGCCGATCATGGCCGCTGAACTCCACCTTATCCCTGTCATCGAGGAGATTGCCTGATGAGCCAGTCCGATACCCAGCGCGCCTATTCCAGTTCCTCCCTGGTCAATCCCGATGCCTGGCAAGCGGTGTGCAGCCAGGAGGATCTGGTGAGTAACTCCGGCGTCGTCGTCTGGCTCGACGGTGCACAAGTGGCGCTGTTCTACCTGCCGGCTGCCGAAGGCAAGACCCTCTATGCCATCGATAATCATGACCCGCAATCCGGGGCGAATGTCATCGGTCGCGGGCTGATCGGCAGCATCAAGGGCGATCTGGTGATTGCCTCGCCACTCTACAAACAGCACTTCCGCCTTGAGGACGGCAGTTGTCTGGAGTATCCGCAGCAGCGTCTGCGGGTCTGGCCGGTGCGCCTGAACGAAGGCCAGGTGGAGGTCGCGGTGGCCTGACCACGTGGATTTCGCCGGGGTCTGAGCGCTCATTCAATCAATGATGTATACCCGGCTCCGGCGGAGTCGATGATCAATGACAAACAGTATCGGAGGTTCGTATGAAAACAGCCGCACAACTGCTGAAGCTCAAGGCCGTGCAGAACCGGCGGGTGCATAGCATCGCGCCAGACCAGATGGTGCTTGAAGCGTTGAAGATGATGGCGGAAAAAAATGTCGGTGCTCTACCCGTCATAGAGGAGGGGCAGGTGGTTGGCGTTATCAGCGAACGCGACTATGCGCGCAAGGTCGTTCTACAGGGGCGCTCTTCGGTCGGTACGCCGGTCCGGGCCATCATGAGCGCGCCCGTCGTGACAGCAGACAGTCAGCAGAGCATTGAGCGTTGCATGGCGGTCATGACCGACAGTCATCTGCGCCATCTACCGGTAGTGGAGGGCGACCAACTGATTGGCCTGTTGTCGATTGGTGATCTGGTCAAAGAAGCCATCGTCGAGCAGGCCGAGCTGATCCGGCAACTGGAACACTACATTCGCGGGCATTAAAACGACCGGGGGCAGGGTGGATCGAAGGGTTATGAGTACAGGCCCAGGTAAATAACCCGTTATAAACATCCCTTTCGTAACCGCATGGCTTACTGAAGTTTCCTTCATCAACTTTTATGTCATAACCCACATCAAGGTAAGACTTGACCTTGTTCTGCAGCAGGCATGTTGATACCCCTTCATCGCCTAGCCACATCCGAAAAGTAAAACTTGTCCAGGGTATGCCGCGATTCGGTGTACTCGAACTGCCGGCCGTCCTGCAAAAAGGTCTGGTTGCTGACCACAATCACATGGCTCTGCCCCTCAAGATCAAGGTGCTGCTGGTCGTCCTTGCCTCGCGGTACGGCTTCGATGGTGCGCTGGGCATAGCTGATTTGCAGTTGCAGCGTCTGTTCGATGAAGGCATAGATCGAATGCTCGGCAATCTCGCAATTCAGCCCCGGAATAAGATCGGCGACGAAGTGGTTGATGTCGAGGATGACCCGTTTGCCATCGATTCGACGCACGCGTTTGATCCGCGTGATCAGGCTACCTTCTTCGGCTTTCAGGTGTTCACGCAAGGCACCTTGCAGGGGGAACTGCTCGAACGCTACCACCTCGGTGCTGACGTCATTGCCCAGCCTTGGGTGGGTTTCCTGGAAACTGACGATACCGCCGAGCTGGAATTCGATCGGATTGGGCGACAGCACGAAGGTGCCTTTACCGTGAACTTTTTGCGCGAAGCCGCGTTCCTGAAGCAGTTCTATGGCTTTGCGCACAGTACCGCGACTGGCCTGGTAGCTGTCCATCAATTCGGTTTCGGAAGGCAGTCGGGCGCCGCGTTCCAGTCGTTCGGTGGTGATGCTGGTAAGCAGATCGCTGTAGATCTGGTTGTATTTGCTCATGGGAATGGCTGCGTTGTGCTCAAGGCAGGAACCTTAGGGAACGCGTGAGGGTTTGTCTATTGCACAAATGGCGGGGCGGTCGTGGCTGTCGGAAATATCGCCGCTGGGCGGGTCATCGATAAATAAATTCCAACTCGTCTGTACGAGTTGTTGCTTTAACTCGTACAGACGAGTATTTTTCGCTTCGGTGTGCTGCCAAACAACAAAAAACACAGTGGATGAAAAGCATGAGCCATGACTACGCGACTATCGCCAGCGAGCTGCTTCATAGCCTCGGTGGTGCTGACAACCTTGAACAGGCCGCACATTGCGTCACGCGTCTGCGCCTGGCCCTCAAAGACCCACAGCGGGTCGACAGTACGACGCTGAATCAGATCGACCTGGTCAAAGGCTCGTTCTTCACCGGCGGCCTGTTTCAGATCGTCATCGGTCCCGGCGAAGTCGAGAAGGTTTACGCCGCGCTGCGCGAGCAGACAGGGCTTGCTGCGTCGACCATCGCCGACGTGAAACAAAAGGGTGTCGATAAAACCAATGCCATGCAGCGCCTGGTGCGGGTGTTCTCCGATGTGTTCATGCCGATTCTGCCGGCGCTGATCATTGCCGGCCTGCTGATGGGGGTGAACAACCTGATCGGCGCCAAGGGCATGTTCATTGCCGGCAAGACCCTGCTTGAGGCCTACCCGACGCTGGACGGTGTCTGGAGCTTGATCAATCTGATGGCCAACACCTCGTTCGTGTTCCTCCCGGCGCTGGTCGGCTGGTCGGCAGCCAAGCGTTTTGGCGGCAGTGAAATCCTTGGCATCGTGCTGGGTCTGATGCTGGTTCACCCGGACTTGCTCAACGCCTGGAACTACGGCAAGGCGGTGGCCGGGCTGGACGGCCAGAGCCTGCCGTACTTCGATATTTTTGGCTGGTTCAAGATCGAGAAGGTCGGCTACCAAGGTCAGATTCTGCCGATCCTGCTGGCCGCCTACGTCATGAGCGTCATTGAAAAATGGCTGCGGGCGCGGGTACCCAATGCCATTCAACTGCTGGTGGTGCCAATTACCACGATCGTCGTGACCGGGGTGTTGGCGCTGGCCGTGATCGGTCCGGTGACCCGTCACCTGGGGATTCTGATCACCCAAGGCGTGGTGACCTTGTTTGACCTCGCGCCGATGGTCGGCGGGGCGATTTTCGGTCTGCTGTATGCGCCGCTGGTGATTACCGGCATGCACCACATGTTTCTTGCGGTCGATTTGCAGCTTATTTCCACCCAGGGCGGCACCTTCATCTGGCCGATGATCGTCATGTCCAACCTCGCACAAGGCAGCGCGGCACTCGGGGTGTTCTACATGACCCGCAGTGCGCGGGATAAAAGCATGGCCTCGACCTCAGCCATTTCCGCCTATTTCGGCATCACCGAACCGGCCATGTTCGGCGTCAACCTGCGTTACAAGTTTCCGTTCTACGCGGCGTTGATCGGCTCGGCGCTGGGCTGCATGTTCCTGTCGCTGAACAAGGTTCAGGCCTCGGCGATCGGTGTCGGTGGCTTGCCCGGTTTCATCTCGATCATCCCGCAGTTCATCCCGATGTTCGTGGTCGGGATGGTCATCGCCATGGTCGTGCCGTTCGTTTTGACCTGTGGCTTGAGCATGAAGATTGTCCGGCCTGGATATCGAGTCGCCTGATAGATCCATTCGCGGGCAAGCCCGCTCCCACATTGGAATGCGATCAACTGTGGGAGCGAGCTTGCTCCGGGCGGCGATCCGACGATGAGGCCCTCAGGGCCAGTACAAAACCAATTGAAGGAATACGCCATGCAAGACTGGCAGCGTTCGGTGATCTACCAGATCTACCCGAAAAGCTTTCACAGCCACGCCGGCAACCCCACGGGCGATCTGCTCGGGGTGGTGGCCAAGCTCGATTACCTGCAATGGCTGGGTGTCGATTGTCTGTGGATCACCCCGTTCCTGCGTTCGCCCCAGCGCGACAATGGCTACGATATCAGCGACTACTACGCCATCGACCCGAGCTACGGGACCATGGCTGACTGTGAGCTGCTGATCGCCGAGGCTGGCAAACGCGGTATCAAGTTGATGCTCGATATCGTGGTCAATCACACCTCCATCGAACACCAGTGGTTCCAGCAGGCCCGCAGCAGTCTCGATAACCCGTACCGCGACTTCTATATCTGGCGCGATCAGCCGAACAACTGGGAATCCAAGTTCGGTGGTTCGGCCTGGGAGTTCGAGGCGCAAACCGGTCAGTACTACCTGCACCTGTTCGACCACACTCAGGCCGACCTGAACTGGGATAATCCGCAGGTGCGCGCTGAAGTCTTCAAGATGATGCGCTTCTGGCGTGACAAGGGCGTCGGCGGTTTCCGTCTGGACGTGATCAACCTGATCTCGAAACCGGCGGACTTTCCCGAGGACAACAGCGACGGTCGGCGTTTCTACACCGACGGCCCGAACGTGCACGACTACTTGCAGGAAATGCACCGTGAAGTCTTCGAAGGCCATGACCTGATCAACGTCGGCGAGATGTCTTCCACCAGCCTGGAACATTGCATTCGTTACTCGCGAGCGGACTCGAAAGAGCTGTCGATGACCTTCAACTTTCATCACCTGAAGGTTGATTACCCGAACTTGCAGAAGTGGGTTCGCGCTGACTTCGACTTCCTCGAACTCAAGCGCATCCTTTCCGACTGGCAGACCGGCATGCAGGCCGGTGGCGGCTGGAATGCACTGTTCTGGTGTAACCACGATCAGCCGCGAGTGGTTTCGCGGTTTGGTGATGACGGCGAACACCGCGTGGTGTCGGCGAAGATGCTCGGCACCGCGCTGCATTTTCTTCAGGGCACGCCGTTCATCTATCAGGGTGAAGAGTTGGGCATGACCAACCCGGGCTTTGAGAGCATCGAGCAGTACCGCGATGTCGAGACGCTGAACATCTTCCGGCTCAAGCGTGATGCCGGGGAGTCCGAGGCGTCGAGCATGAGCGCGATCATGCAGAAATCCCGCGACAACAGTCGCACCCCGATGCACTGGAACACGCAACCCAATGCCGGTTTCAGCAGTGCCGAACCATGGATCGGCGTGCCGGCCAACGCCACGCAGATCAACGTCGAAAACCAACTCGACGACACGACTTCGGTGTTGCACCACTATCGCCAGTTGATTGCCCTGCGCCACAGCGAACCGCTGATTCAGGATGGCGTGTATCGCCAGCTCTTGCCCACGCACCCGCAGGTCTGGGTGTACCTGCGTGAAGGCGAAGGCGAGCGTCTGCTGGTGGTGAATAACTTCTATGGCACGGCGTGTGAAGTCGAGTTGCCAGAGCAGGTAATCACCGACTGCATGTTGCAACGCCTGGTGATCAGCAACTTCCCGGATTGTGAGACACGTAGTCGACAGCTGTTCCTGCGGCCATACGAGTCGTTCGTCTTGCACCTGACCGACCACTAAAAAACACGCTCTTCAAACAACGCGCAGAGCACTGCGTGGGGTTTCTTGCGCGCAGATTTTACCGAATGAGCACAATAAAAATAATGAGGCGGCTCTTGAAGACCACAATTAATCGCAAACTTGCAGCATCGTGCGCATGCCTGATGTTGCCGTTCTCGGCCCAGGCTTTGGAGTTCGCCGGTTACTTGCGTAGCGGCGTCGGGACTTCGGTCAACAGCGGTCCTCAGCAGTGTTTTCAACTGCAGGGTGCCCAGTCGAAATACCGCTTGGGCAACGAGTGCGAGCAGTACGCCGAGCTGGAGTTGCGTCAGGACGTGTACACCCTGGACGACGGCTCGGTGCTGAGCGTCGACGGCATGGCTTCGTTGTACAACCAGTACGACAAAGACCTGACGTTCAACGGTGATAACGGCTCGGTGCGCATGCCGCAGATGTATGCACAATGGTCGAACTTGCCGAGTCTCAATGGTGGCTCGTTGTGGGCCGGTCGGCGTTACTACAAACGAAACGACATCCATATTTCCGACTTCTACTACTGGAACCAGAGCGCCACCGGTGGTGGTATCGAGGATGTGAAGATCGGTGACCTGAAATACAGCTACGCCTTTTCGCGCAAGGACAACCTGTACCAGAAGGATTATGTCACCCGGCAGGATTTCAACGTCGCAGGTTTTCAGACCAACCCTGGCGGTGAGCTGGAGTTTGGCCTCAGTTACATCGAAAAACCTGACCGCAGCGATGCACACGCAGGTTGGGCCATCACCGCCCAGCATGTGCAGAAAAACTTCCTCGGCGGTAAGAACAAACTGGCGCTGCAATACGGCGAAGGGCCTGGCACCGGGTTGGGTTACACCGGCGATGTGGGCCTGGACGACAGCAACAAGAGCTACCGGCTGGTGGAGTTCTTCGACTGGCAAGTGACACCGCGTTTTGGTGGTCAGGTCGAAGCGGTCTATCAGAAGGATATCCGCCCGGACGGTAACGGCCAGAACTGGATTTCCCTGGGCGTTCGCCCGGCTTACGCGATCACCGATCAATTCAAGTTGGTGACTGAACTGGGACACGATCAGGTCGAGGCCCCAGGAGGTACGCGCAAGTTGAGTAAATTCTCTTTTGTCCCGACCTGGTCGCCAAAAGGCCCGGGGTTCTGGGAACGTCCCGAGGTGCGTTTGTACTACACCTATGCCAGCTGGAACGAAGCGGCCAAACGTGCGGCCAATGAACTGGCACAAGGTTCAGCGTTGTCCGATACCGGCGCGTTCGGCACGGCGCTGCATGGTGCGAACGTCGGATTGCAAGTCGAGTACTGGTGGAAATAAGCGATGCTGTCGGAGCTCGCGCTCCATCGGCACTTCCAAGAACAAAACCGCAGGTGAAGTCATGACCATAACCCAACCATTGCAATTGCTGGCGCCGCTGTCCGGGGTGCTGGTGCCACTTGATCACGTGCCGGATCCGGTGTTCGCCAGCCGGGTGATCGGCGACGGCCTGTGCATCGATCCGACCTCGCAGACCCTTTGCGCGCCGTTGGCCGGCGTGGTCAGCAACCTTCAACACAGTGGCCATGCGATCAGCATCACCGATGACAGCGGCGTACAGGTGTTGCTGCACATTGGTCTGGACACCGTGAACCTGGCGGGTAAGGGGTTTCGCGCCTTGGTCGAGCAGGGCCAGCGTGTCGAGGCCGGACAGCCATTGATCGAGTTCGATGCCGACTATGTAGCCCTGCATGCCCGCAGCCTGTTGACCTTGATGCTGTTGGTCAGTGGCGAGCCCTTCAGCCTGCTGACACCCGACAATGGCCTGGTGGCGTGTGCCCAGCCCGTGTTGCGCCTGAGCCTCGGCGATCCGCGTTCCAGCGTTGCGCAGGAGGAGGGCGAAGCGCTGTTCTCCAAACCGGTCCACCTGCCCAACGCCAATGGCCTGCACGCGCGGCCGGCGGCGATCTTTGCGCAGGCGGCGAAAGGTTTTGCGGCAAGCATTTGCCTGCACAAGCAGCAGGACAGCGCCAACGCCAAGTCCCTGGTAGCGATCATGGCGTTGCAGACGGTTCGCGGCGATGCGCTGCAGGTCAGTGCGGTGGGCGAAGATGCCGAATTGGCAATCAGCACGTTGGCCAAACTACTAGCGGATGGCTGCGGTGAGGCCGTGACTGCGGTGGCGGTCGTAGCGCCGGTGGCTCAGGCGCAGGAGGTGTCGACGAAGCTGTTGCGCGGAGTCTGTGCTTCGGCGGGTTCGGCCTTTGGGCGGGTGGTGCAGGTGGCTGAGCGAACCCTGGAGGTGCCTGAGTTTGCCGCGGATCAACGCGTGGAGCGCGAGTCGCTGGAGCGTGCGCTGACCCGCTCGACGCAGGCACTGCAACACTTGCGCGACAACGCGAAAGGCAAGGCGCAGGAAGATATCTTCAAGGCACATCAGGAGTTACTGGAAGACCCGAGTCTGCTGGAGCAAGCCCAGGCCCTGATTGCCGAGGGCAAGAGCGCGGCGTTTGCCTGGAACAGTGCTACCGAAGCCACCGCTGCGCTGTTCAAGTCGCTGGGCAACACCTTGTTGGCCGAGCGGGCGTTGGACCTGATGGATGTCGGCCAGCGTGTGCTCAAACTGATTCTCGGGGTGCCGGACGGTATCTGGGAGTTGCCGGATCAGGCGATTTTGATTGCCGAGCAACTGACACCGTCGCAGACCGCTGCCCTGGATACCGACAAGGTGTTGGGTTTCGCCACTGTGGGCGGTGGTGCCACCAGCCATGTGGCGATACTCGCCCAGGCCTTGGGTTTGCCGGCGGTGTGTGGTTTACCGGTGCAGGTGCTGTCGCTGGCCAGCGGAACCCGAGTGCTGCTTGATGCGGATAAGGGTGAGTTGCACCTGGACCCTGCTCTGTCGGCTATCGAACAGCTGCACGGCAAACGTCAGCAGCAACGGCAACGGCATCAGCGCGAACTTGAGCAGGCTTCGCTGGCGGCCTGTACCCGTGACGGCCATCACTTCGAGGTGACGGCCAACGTTGCCTCGCTGCTTGAGGTCGAGCAGGCGATGGCGCTAGGCGGCGAGGGTGTCGGTCTGCTGCGTTCGGAGTTTCTTTATCTGGAGCGCAACAGCGCGCCCAGCCATGACGAGCAAGCGGTCACCTACAGCGCCATCGCCCGGGCCCTTGGGCCAGAGCGCAATCTGGTGGTGCGCACACTGGATGTGGGCGGCGACAAACCGCTGGCCTACGTGCCAATGGACAGCGAGGCCAATCCGTTTCTGGGCATGCGCGGAATTCGCTTGTGCCTGGAGCGTCCGCAGCTGTTGCGCGAGCAGTTCCGGGCAATTCTGAGCAGCGCCGGTCTGGCCCGTCTGCACATCATGCTGCCGATGGTCAGCCAGTTGTCGGAGCTGCGCCTGGCGCGCCAGATGCTGGAAGAAGAGGCGCTGGCGCTCGGGCTCAAGGCGCTGCCGAAACTGGGCATCATGATCGAAGTCCCGTCCGCGGCATTGATGGCGGACCTGTTTGCCCCCGAGGTGGATTTCTTCTCCATCGGCACCAACGACCTGACCCAATACACCCTGGCCATGGACCGCGATCACCCACGTCTGGCCAGCCAGGCCGACAGTTTTCACCCCTCGGTACTGCGTCTGATCGCCAGCACCGTGAAGGCCGCCCATGCCCATGGCAAGTGGGTCGGGGTGTGTGGCGCGCTGGCTTCGGAGACTCTGGCGGTACCGCTGTTGCTGGGGCTTGGGGTGGATGAACTGTCGGTCAGCGTGCCGCTGATTCCGGCGATCAAGGCCGCGATTCGCGAGGTCGACCTCAGCGACTGTCAGGCTGTCGCGCATCAGATACTCGGGCTGGAGAGCGCTGAGCAGGTCCGCGAGGCCTTGTCTTCGCAGCAGCAGGCGATGGTCGAAACTTCACAGGTGTTGGAGAACTGAACATGTTCGAGAAAATGCAACGGGCGTTCTGGAGGGCATTGACCCCGGATCTGCTGGTGGAAGAGCCGAAGGTGGCGGCCCTGCTTTCTACGGACCTGCCGTCGAGCGTGGTCGCCGCGCTGGGTGGGCTGGATAACCTGGCATCGCGACAGCGCATTGCGATAACGCGAGTGCGGGTCCAGCTGCGTGATGTAACCCGACTGGACGAACAGGCCTTGCGTGCGGCGGGTGTGCCGGGGGTGATGGTGCTGGCGGATGGCGTGGTGCATGTATTAACCCGGTGCCCAAGGCGGGACTGACGGCCTGCGCTACTCCCTGGGGATTTCCTGGCTGGCGCTGGGCGTCCGTCCTGCTACCGCCTATTGGCGGTAGCCTTATCGGCGATCAGATCTCGCTGATATTGACCCAGCGTTGTTCCCGTGCCGCCAATCTAATCGCCGTCGCCAGTCGCTCCACTTCCAGTGCTTGCTCGAAATCGGTGCCGGCTTGTCCGTGCCCGGCCAAGGCCATGATCAGCTCATGCACTTCCAGCGTCTTCAACTCGTTGTAGCCCAGCTGATGCCCCGGTGCTGGACTGAACGCTGCATATCCGGGCAGGTTCGGCCCGGCCAGTAAACGCTGGAAGCCGTCCTGGCCGACACGGCACAGGCGTAACTCATTCAAACGCTCCTGATCGAATGACAGGGTCCCTTGGGTGCCACTGATCTCGAAACTCAGGTGATTCTTGTAGCCGTGCTTGAGCCAACTGCTGCTGAAGGTGCCACGCGCGCCGCTGGCAAAGCGCAGTAACGCATGGGCCTGATCGTCGACGGCAATTGTGCGTTGTTCCTGGCTACCGGCTGTGGCCGGGCGCTGGCGGTGCACGGTCTGGGAATCGGCGCATACCGCTTCGACATTGCCGATCAGATAGCGCGCCATGCCCAGCAAGTGGCTGCCCAGGTCCGCCAGCGCGCCACCGGCATGTTCGGCCTCACAGCGCCACGACCAGGGGGACGCTGGATCGGCCATGAAGTCTTCGCTGAATTCGCCTTGAAAGCTGATGATCTCACCGAGTTTGCCGCTCTGAATCAACTCCCGCGCCAAGCCGATGATCGGGTTGTGCTGGTAGTTGTAGCCGACACGGGTGACCACGCCCGCATCCTTGGCCGCCAGGTGCATGGCGTTGGCCTGTTCAAGGTTCACCGCCAGCGGTTTTTCGCAGTACACCGGTTTGCCAGCGGCAAGCGCGGCCATGGCCATCGGGTAGTGCAGGTGGTTGGGTGTGGTGATGGCGATCAGGTGGACCTTGGGGTCGTCGATCAATTGCTGCCAGTCGCCATAGGCCTGCTCAAAGCCCCAGGCAGTGGCGCATGCCTGGGCACGAACGGGATCGGCGTCGGCCAGGGCGGCGAGGCGAAGCGTGAAGGGCAGTTCGAATGCTGCGCTGACGTTGCGAAAGGCCAGGGCATGGGCACGACCCATGAAACCCGTGCCGATAAGTCCGATTCCGAGTTCGCGCATGACAGGATCCTTTGGTTTTTGTTTTCAGGAAGCCCGTTTATAGAATAAAAATTCCTTTTCATCAATTATGGAATAAATATTTACATGCGGCCGCTGAGCGCTCGCGTGCAAACGTGGGAGTTCTTCGCTGCGCGCGGCGCCGTAACGCCAGTGTCTCGGTCAGTCTTCGAACCCGACCTGCTCGTGAATCTCATCGACTTTCAGTTCCAGTCGATAAGCCACGGCGATAAACAGCGCCTGACACAGGCACAAGGTCGCACTCAACGAGCGGAAGGCAAACGAGCTGCCTTCGTTGACCAGCAGCACGGTGTTGGCGCGCTTGGCCAAAGGCGAAAGGTTACTGTCGGTGATGATCAGGGTTTTCGCCTGATGATGCTGGGCGATGCGCAGGCAGTGCTGGGTTTCCTTGCCGTACGGCGTGAAGCTGATGGCGATCACCAGGTCATTGGCGCGCACGCTGCGCATCTGCTCGCGGTAACTGCCGCCGAGACCCGATACCAGGTGGATGCGCTTGTTGGTGTGTTGCAGGTTGTAGACCAGGTAATCGGCCACCGCGAACGAGCGGCGTACGCCGACCACGTAGATGTTGTCAGCGTTGACCACCAGATCCACGGCCTTGTCGAAGGCCTGATCATCGAGTTCCAGCCCCAGCCGTTCGATACCCGACAGGGTGGCGTTGATGCATTCGCGCGCCAGATCGCCGCCGCTGGCCTTCTGTGACTTGTTGGCAATCATGCTGCGAATGCGCTGCTGGTAGTTCTGCACCGGCGTGGTCTTGTGGGTATACGCCTCGCGAAACAGCGCTTGCATTTCGCTGAAGCCGCTGAAGCCGAAACGCTGGGAAAACCGCACGATGGCCGACGGGTGCACTTCGCACTCGCGAGCGATGTCGCTGATGCGGTCGACCATGATCCGGTCGCTCTGCTGGCTCATGTAGCTGGCGATGCGTTTGAGCTGGCGCGGCAGGCTTTCGTATTCATCGGTGATCAGCTGCAGCAGACGCTCGGCATTGATCGGGGGGCTGGTGAGATCGCTGTCGGGCGTGCTCTCGGTCGTAGCCGGCTGATCGGTGCGGGACATTAGGAAATCCTTCTGGCTTGTTCTTATAGGGACGATCTTTCACCTCGTCCCCTGACAATAGGTTGGCTGTGCGCAGTCTACAGGGTAGGCCCGAATAAAATCTTGAGCTTGCAGCAGTGTGAAGCTTGCTGAAACGATGCACTGCTTCTGGAACGCTTGTGCCAAAGCTTATTGGAAAAAATATTCCATGTAAAAAATATTTGGAATAATTATTGATTGTTCGGTCCCGGTCGTTTTAGTCTGCATCCACCAAGAGTGTTCGGTACGGCCATCGCCCCGAACGCAGGCTGATAAAAATAACAGGAGCCAGCATGGGCCAGACTCGTTTTGCCAGTGGGCGTCAATTGGATCTGATTTGCCTGGGGCGCCTAGGCGTCGACCTCTATGCGCAGCAAGTCGGGGCGCGGCTGGAGGATGTAAGCAGCTTTGCCAAGTACCTCGGCGGCTCGTCCGCCAACATCGCCTTCGGCACCGCGCGGTTGGGGCTCAAGTCGGCGATGCTGAGCCGGGTAGGGGACGACCATATGGGGCGCTTCCTCGTTGAGTCCCTGACCCGTGAAGGCTGCGATGTCAGTGGCATCAAGGTCGATCCGGAGCGCTTGACCGCCATGGTCCTGCTGGGTCTCAAGGACCGCGAAACCTTTCCTTTGGTTTTCTACCGCGAAAACTGCGCCGACATGGCACTGCGGGCCGAAGACATCAGCGAAGCCTTTATCGCCTCCAGCAAAGCCTTGCTGATCACCGRCACACATTTCTCCACCGACGGTGTGTACAAGTCGAGCATCCAGGCCTTGGACTATGCACAGAAGCACAACGTCAAACGGGTGCTGGACATCGACTACCGCCCGGTGCTCTGGGGTTTGGCCGGCAAGGCGGACGGTGAGACCCGTTTCGTCGCCGACCAGAACGTCAGCCAGCATGTGCAGAAAATCCTTCCGCGTTTCGACCTGATCGTCGGCACTGAAGAAGAGTTCCTGATGGCCGGTGGTGCCGAGGATTTGCTCACTGCGCTGCGCAATGTCCGACGCCTGAGCGCGGCGACCCTGGTGGTCAAGCTCGGCCCGCAAGGCTGCACGGTGATTCATGGAGAGATCCCGACCCGTCTCGAAGACGGTGCGATTTATCCCGGCGTGCGTGTGGAAGTGCTTAACGTGCTGGGGGCCGGCGATGCCTTCATGTCGGGCTTCCTCAGTGGTTGGCTGGAGGACGCCAGCGATGAGCGCTGCTGCCAGTTGGCCAACGCCTGTGGCGGCCTGGTGGTGTCGCGCCATGCCTGCGCCCCGGCGATGCCGACCCGCGCCGAACTGGATTACCTGTTCAACAGCCCGGTGCCGATTACCCGTCCGGACCAGGACGCGGTGTTGCAGCGCCTGCATCAGGTCAGCGTGCCGCGCAAACAGTGGAAGCAACTGTTCATCTTTGCCTTCGACCATCGTTGGCAACTGGTGGAACTGGCGCAAAAGGGCGGCCGCAACCTCAACGCCATCTGCGAACTCAAGCAACTTTTTATCCAGGCCGTGGAGCGGGTCGAAGCCGATTTGCGCGAGCAAGGCATCGACGCCGATGTCGGGCTGCTGGCCGATCAACGTTTCGGCCAGGATCCACTGAACGCCGCCACCGGTCGCGGCTGGTGGGTGGCGCGGCCGGTGGAAGTCCAGGGTTCGCGGCCATTGGCCTTCGAACACGGTCGCTCTATCGGCAGCAACCTGATTGCCTGGCCACAGGAACAGATCATCAAGTGCCTGGTGCAATTTCATCCCGACGACGAGCCTCTGCTGCGTCTGGAACAGGAAGCGCAGATCAAGGGTTTGTATCAGGCGTCCCAGGTCAGCGGTCATGAACTGCTGCTGGAAATCATCCCGCCCAAGGATCACCCCTCGGCCCACCCGGACGTGCTGTATCGCGCCCTCAAGCGCCTCTACAACCTGGGCATCTACCCGGCGTGGTGGAAGATCGAAGCGCAAAGCGCCGAGGAGTGGCAGCAACTCGACGAACTGATCCAGGAGCGCGATCCGTACTGCCGAGGGGTGGTGCTGCTGGGCTTGAATGCTCCGGCATCAGCATTGGCCGAAGGCTTTCAACAGGCCAGCCAGAGCCGGAGCTGCCGCGGGTTCGCCGTGGGCCGGACGATTTTCCAGGAGCCGAGCCGTGCTTGGTTGGCCGGGGAAATCGACGATGAGGCGCTGATTCGCCAGGTGCAAGGCACCTTTGTCGAATTGATCGATGCCTGGCGTGCGGCGCGCGCCTGACGAAACACCGCCGCTCCCACAGGGTTCCGTGTCGTTCTTACTGATGTGTGTAAAACAATAAAAGGTGCAGCCATGCCCGCTATCCGAATTGGCATCAACCCGATCTCCTGGAGCAACGACGACCTGCCGTCCCTCGGTGGCGAGACGCCATTGAGCACCGCCCTCGGCGAAGGCAAGGAAATCGGTTACGAAGGTTTTGAACTCAACGGTAAATTTCCCAAGGATGCCAAAGGCGTCGGCGACGTGCTGCGGCCCTATGACCTGGCGTTGGTGTCCGGCTGGTATTCCAGCCGTCTGGCACGGCGTTCCGTGGCCGAGGAAATCGACGCCATCGGCAGCCATGTCGAGTTGCTGGCGAAGAACGGCGCCAAGGTGCTGGTCTATGGCGAGGTCGCGGACTCCATCCAGGGCCAGCGCATTCCTCTGGTCGAACGCCCGCGCTTGCACACCGAACAGGCTTGGCAGGAGTACGCCGACAAGCTCACCGAACTGGCGCGTTTCACCCTGTCTCAGGGCGTGCGCCTGGCCTATCACCACCACATGGGCGCCTACGTCGAATCCCCGGCGGACATCGACAAGTTGATGGCGTTGACCGGCAGCGAAGTCGGCCTGCTGTTCGATTCGGGCCATTGCTACATGGGCGGCGGCGAACCCTTGCAGGTGCTGCGCAAACACATCGACCGCATCTGCCACGTGCATTTCAAGGACGTGCGCAAACCGGTGGTGCAGCTGGCGCGCAACAACCTGTGGAGCTTCCCGGACTGCATCATCAACGGCACCTTCACCGTGCCCGGCGATGGTGATATCGACTTCGGCTCATTGCTCGATGTGCTGCTGGCCGCCGATTACCACGGCTGGCTGGTGGTCGAAGCCGAGCAGGACCCGGCGGTGGCGCCGAGTTACGTCTACGCGAAAAAAGGCTACGACACCTTGCGTGCGTTGCTCGACGAGAGGATCGCGTCATGAGCCTGCTGGTCAAAAGCAACGCCCGCGGCCGCACCATGGTCGAGTTGGGCAACGGTGAGCTGGAATACGTCGGCTTCGCCGCCTACCGCTTGAGCCTGGGCGAAACACTGCCGGTCTCGGCGGGTGATAAAGAACTGTGCCTGGTGCTGCTCAGCGGCCGGGTCAGCATCAAGGGCGAAGCGCCGGGGCAGGGCGCGTTCGACTGGGACAACATTGGCGATCGGCAGTCGGTGTTCGAAGACAAGTCTCCGTTCGCCGCGTACTTGCCGCCCGGCAGTCAAGCCCAGGTGGTCGCCCTGAGTGATGTGCAAATCGCCGTGTGCGCTGCGCCTGGTTCGACCAGCGAAACCCTCGGCCCACGCCTGATCAAACCCGACACGATGAAGCGCAGCGTGCGCGGCAAGGGCGCCAACACCCGTTACGTCTGCGACATCCTGCCGGACACCGAGCCCGCCCATTCACTGCTGGTGGTCGAAGTGCGCACGCCGTCCGGACACTCCTCGAGCTATCCACCGCACAAGCACGACACCGACGACCTGCCGCACCAGAGCTTTCTCGAAGAAACCTATTACCACCAGATCAACCCGCCCCAGGGCTTCGTGTTCCAGCGGGTGTACACCGACGATCGCAGCATCGATCAGGCCATGGCCGTGGAAAACAGCGACCTGGTGGTCGTGCCCAAGGGTTATCACCCGGTCAGTGTGCCGTACGGCTACGAGTCGTATTACCTGAACGTGATGGCCGGCCCGAAACGCGTCTGGCAGTTCCATAACGATCCGCAGCACAGCTGGCTGCTGGATCTCTGAATTCCAACGTCTGAATTCCACTATCTGCACGGAGAACAATAACGATGAACGACGCCCCGGTAATTGGCCATTACATAGACGGTCAGGTGCAAGACACCGGCAGTGAGCGGTTCAGCAATGTCTTCAACCCGGCCACCGGCAGCGTGCAGGCACGGGTCGGGCTGGCCAGCGAGAACACCGTGGACGAGGCAGTCGCATCGGCCCTCAGGGCCTTTCCAGCCTGGTCCGAGCAATCGTCCCTGCGCCGTTCGCGGGTGATGTTCAAGTTCAAGGAATTGCTCGACCGCCATCACGATGAACTGGCAGAAATCATCAGCCGCGAACACGGCAAGGTTTTCTCGGACGCCAAGGGCGAAGTCACCCGTGGCATCGAAATCGTCGAATACGCCTGCGGTGCGCCGAACCTGTTGAAAACCGAGTTCAGCGACAACATCGGCGGCGGCATCGACAACTGGAACCTGCGCCAGCCTCTGGGTGTTTGTGCCGGAGTTACGCCGTTCAACTTCCCGGTGATGGTGCCGCTGTGGATGATCCCGCTGGCGCTGGTTACCGGTAACTGCTTCATCCTCAAGCCGTCCGAACGCGATCCGTCCGCCAGTTTGCTGATGGCCCGTTTGCTCACCGAAGCCGGGTTGCCGGATGGTGTGTTCAACGTGGTCCAGGGCGACAAGGCTGCGGTCGATGCGCTGCTGCAACACCCGGACATCGAAGCGATTTCTTTTGTCGGTTCGACGCCGATTGCCGAGTACATCCATCAGCAAGCCACCTCCCGGGGCAAGCGCGTGCAGGCCCTGGGCGGGGCGAAGAACCACATGATCGTCATGCCCGATGCGGATCTGGATCAAGCGGCGGATGCCTTGATCGGCGCGGCGTACGGCTCGGCCGGTGAGCGCTGCATGGCGATCTCGATTGCCGTGGCAGTCGGTGATGTCGGTGACCAGCTGATTGCCAAACTGCTGCCGCGCATCGATCAACTGAAGGTCGGCAACGGCATGCAGAGCGACAGCGACATGGGGCCGTTGGTGACGGCCGAGCACAAGGCCAAGGTCGAAGGCTTCATTGACCAGGGTGTGGCTCAAGGTGCGCAGCTGATTGTCGATGGTCGTAATTTCAAGGTGCCTGGCGCCGAGAACGGCTTCTTCGTTGGCGCGACGCTGTTCGACAAGGTCACGACCGAGATGAGCATTTACCAACAGGAAATCTTCGGTCCGGTGCTGGGCATCGTGCGTGTGCCGGACTTCGCCAGCGCGGTGGAGCTGATCAACGCCCACGAATTCGGCAACGGTGTGTCCTGCTTCACCAGCGACGGCGGCATTGCCCGAGCCTTCGCCCGCACCATCAAGGTCGGCATGGTCGGCATCAATGTGCCGATTCCGGTGCCAATGGCCTGGCACTCGTTCGGTGGCTGGAAACGCTCGCTGTTCGGCGACCACCATGCCTACGGTGAAGAAGGTATCCGCTTCTACAGTCGCTACAAAAGCGTGATGCAACGCTGGCCCGACAGCATCGCCAAGGGCCCTGAATTCAGCATGCCGACAGCCAAATAATTCACTTGTGCGGAGAACAACAATAATGAGCAAACCCCTGCGTTTCGCCCTGAACCGTATGGTCGCCCCACGTTTGTCTCTGCCTGCGTTCATCGAGTTGGCGGTGACCCTCAAGGCCGACGCCATCGAGATCCGCAACGACCTTAAAGGCGTCGAGATCGAAGATGGCACCGCACCCGAGCGTGTGCGTGAGTTGTGCGCGGCCAAAGGCATCACCGTGCTGTCGATCAACGCGCTGTATCCGTTTGATGTGTGGAACGACGAGCGCCGGGAGCAGGCCTCGAAACTCGCTGCCTATGCCCGGGACTGCGGCGCCCAAGGGCTGGTCATGTGCCCGTTGAACGATCGTGCCGACCCGCGTACCGAAGCCGAGCGCGCTTCAGGCCTGCGCACGGCGTTGAGTCAGCTGGCGCCGATCCTGCGCGATCACGGGATTCTCGGGTTCATCGAGCCGCTGGGTTTCGAAGAGTGCTCGCTGCGCCTTAAACGCACAGCGGTGGAGGCGGTCAAGGCCATCGGCGGGCTAGATGTGTTCCGGCTGGTGCATGACACCTTCCATCATCATCTGGCCAGCGAACATGAGTTTTTCCCAGAGCTGACCGGGCTGGTACACATCTCCGGGGTCGAGGATGCCGAAGCCCCGCTGGCGACCATTCGCGATGGTCACCGGGTGCTGGTGGGCGAAGGCGACATCCTCGGCAATGCGGCGCAGATCGACACCTTGCTCGCTACCGGCTACAGCGGCTACCTGTCGTTCGAACCGTTCGCTGACAGCGTGCATGGACTGGCGGATATCGAACAGGCGATCGGCGCGAGCATGGATCACTTGCAGAAATCCCTGGCCTGAGGCCGACGCGGATCAAATGTGGGAGCGAGCCTGCTCCGGGCGGCGTTCCGACGAAAGCGCTGTGTCAGGCGACATCAATATTGACTGTGCCGCCGCCTTCGTGAGCAGGCTCGCTCCCACAGGGTTTTCTTCGTGTATTGAAGGATCAGATATGACCACAACAAGACTGACCATGGCCCAGGCCCTGGTGAAATTCCTCGATAACCAGTACATCGAGGTCGATGGGGTCCAGAGTAAATTCGTCGCCGGGATCTTTACCATCTTCGGCCACGGCAACGTTCTGGGCCTGGGCCAGGCTCTGGAGCAGGACAGCGGCGACCTGGTCGTTCATCAGGGCCGCAATGAGCAAGGCATGGCCCATGCCGCCATCGGGTTCGCCAAGCAGCACCTGCGGCGCAAGATCTATGCCTGCACTTCGTCGGTGGGGCCTGGTGCGGCGAACATGCTGACCGCTGCCGCCACGGCGACGGCCAACCGTATTCCCTTGCTGCTGTTGCCCGGCGATGTCTATGCCTGCCGCCAGCCCGACCCGGTGTTGCAACAGATCGAGCAGTTCCACGACCTGAGCATCAGCACCAACGATGCGTTCAAGGCCGTGAGCAAATACTGGGACCGCATCAACCGTCCCGAGCAACTGATGACGGCAGCGATCCACGCGATGCGGGTGCTCACCGACCCTGCGGAAACCGGTGCCGTGACCCTGGCCTTGCCGCAAGACGTGCAGGCCGAGGCCTACGACTATCCCGATTATTTCCTGCAAAAACGCGTGCACCGCATCGAGCGTCGTCCAGCCACCGAAGCCATGCTCGGCGATGCACTGGCGTTATTCAAAGGCAAGCGCAAACCGCTGATCATTTGCGGCGGCGGGGTTCGTTATTCCGGTGCCAACGCCGCATTGCAGGCGTTTGCCGAGCGCTTCGACATTCCCTTCGCCGAAACCCAGGCCGGCAAGAGCGCGGTGGTGTCCAGCCATCCGCTGAACGTCGGTGGCATCGGTGAAACCGGTTGCCTCGCGGCGAACCTGCTGGCGAGGGACGCCGATCTGATCATTGGCATCGGCACCCGTTACAGCGACTTCACCACCGCGTCGAAGTCCTTGTTTCAGCATCCGCAGGTGCAATTTCTCAACCTCAATATCAGCCCCTGCGACGCCCTGAAACTCGACGGTGTGCAATTGCTGGCGGACGCCAGAACCGGTTTGTCGGCGCTGGCCGAAGTGCTGGGTGATTATCGCTCGAGCTGGGGCGATCAACCCCGTCAGGCCAAGGCGCAACTGGATGAGGAAGTCGATCGCATCTATCAGGTGGAATACCAGGCCAAGGATTTCGTCCCGGAAATCAACGACCACATGGACCCGGCGGTGCTGCGCGAATTCATCGAGCTGACCGGCTCCTGCCTGACCCAGAGCCGTGTGCTCGGGGTGCTCAATGAAACCCTCGCGGACGACGCAGTGATCGTCGCCGCCGCCGGCAGCCTGCCTGGCGACTTGCAGCGCAGCTGGCGCAGCAAGGGYGTGAACACCTACCACGTCGAGTACGGCTATTCCTGCATGGGTTACGAGGTCAATGCTGCGTTGGGCGTGAAACTCGCCGAGCCGGATCGTGAGGTCTATGCGCTGGTGGGCGACGGCTCCTACATGATGCTGCACTCGGAGCTGGCGACCTCGATTCAGGAGCGGCGCAAGATCAACGTGGTGCTCCTGGACAACATGACTTTTGGCTGCATCAACAACCTGCAGATGGAACACGGCATGGACAGCTTCGGCACCGAGTTCCGCTTCCGCAACCCACAAACCGGCAAGCTCGATGGCGGCTTTGTGCCGGTGGATTTCGCCATGAGCGCGGCGGCCTATGGCTGCAAGACTTACAAAGTGACCACCGTTGAAGAGCTGAAGGCTGCCCTGGCGGATGCGCGCTTGCAGCCGGTTTCGACGCTGATCGATATCAAGGTTTTGCCCAAGACCATGATTCACAAATACCTGTCGTGGTGGCGGGTCGGTGTGGCGCAGGTTTCCACCAGTGCCCGTACCGATGCGGTGGCCAAGACCCTGAACGAACGACTGGCCAAGGCCCGTCAATACTGATTGCCCCTGAAACCAACAACAAATTTTCACAGGAGAATCTTCATGTCATTGCTCTCTAATTCACTGCGCATTGGCGTCATCGGCACCGGGGCCATCGGCCAGGACCACATCCGTCGTTGCAGCCAGACCTTGCTCAACAGCCAGGTCGTGGCGGTCACCGACATCAATTTGCAGCAAGCGGCCAAGGTCGTTTCCGATCTCAAGCTGACCGCCGAGGTTTATCCCGACGGTCACGCCCTGATCAAGGCGCCGGAAGTCGAGGCGATCCTCGTTACCTCCTGGGGGCCGAGCCACGAAGAGTTCGTGCTGGCAGCGATTGCCGCCGGTAAGCCGGTGTTCTGCGAGAAACCGCTGGCCGTCACTGCCGAAGGCTGCCGCAAGATCGTCGAGGCCGAAGTGGCTCACGGCAAGCGGCTGGTACAGGTCGGTTTCATGCGTCCGTACGACGAGGGGTATCGGGCGCTGAAATCAGTGATCGACAGCGGCCAGATCGGCGAGCCGTTGATGCTGCATTGCGCCCACCGCAACCCGACCGTGGGCGAGAACTACAAGACCGACATGGCGATCACCGACACCCTGATCCATGAACTGGATGTGCTGCGCTGGTTGCTCGATGACGACTACGTGTCGGTGCAGGTGGTGTTCCCGCGCAAGACCAGCAAGGCCCACGCCCATTTGAAAGACCCGCAGATCGTGCTGCTGGAAACCGCCAAGGGCACGCGCATCGATGTGGAAGTGTTCGTCAACTGCCAGTACGGCTACGACATCCAGTGCGAAGTGGTGGGGGAGACCGGCATCGCCAAACTGCCGGAACCGTCGCAGGTGCAGTTGCGCAGTGGCGCGAAGCTGTCCAATGCGATTCTGATGGACTGGAAGGACCGTTTCATCGCCGCGTATGACGTCGAGTTGCAGGCGTTCATCGATGGCGTGCGCGCCGGGCAGGTCGGCGGGCCTTCGGCGTGGGATGGCTTCGCAGCGGCGGTGGCGGCGGATGCGTGCATCGAGGCGCAGAACAGCGGGGCGATTGTCAAAGTCGGCCTGCCAGAGCGCCCACACTTCTACGGCTAACCATGATCCCTGTAGGAGCGAGGCTTGCCCGCGAAGACGGATGTGCAGCCGACATCAATGTTGAATGCGCTGACGCCTTCGCGGGCAAGCCTCGCTCCTACAGGTGTCGATCTCTGGTTAAGGAGAACAAAAAACATGCGCATCGCACTAGATCCCTACATGTACCGCAACCTGCCCCTGGGCAAGATGGTCGACAAGGTCGCCGAACTCGGTTACGAACACATCGAGCTGTCGCCCCGGGAAGATTTCCTGCCGTTCTACAAAGCCCCACGGGTCGACAAGGCGCGGATCAAGGAATTTCGCAAAGCCCTGAGCGACACCGGGGTCAAACTCTCTTCTCTATTACCGATGTACCACTGGGCCGCTGCCGACGAAGGTTTGCGCGTGGCCGCGGTGCGCAACTGGAAGCGCGCGATCCAGATTGCCATTGAGATGGACTGCGAACTGGTCAACACCGAGTTCACCGGCCAGTCGGACAACCCGCTGGTGTGCGAGAACCAGTTCATGCGCTCCATGGATGAGCTGATCCCGGAGTTCGAACGCGAAGGCATCAAGCTCGATATCCAGGCGCACCCGTATGATTTCTGCGAGCGCAATAACGAGTCGGTGGACATCATTCGTGGTCTGGACCGTGACTGGATCAACTACCTCTACGCTGCCCCGCACACGTTTTTCTATGACGATGGCGTCGGTGATATCGCCTCGATGCTCAAGTACGCCGGCTCCAGGCTGAGCCACCTGATCATCGCCGACACCTACAACCACAAGGCGTCTTCGGGCTTGCGCTACATCGTCAACCCGCCGGGTGTCACCGCCACCGTGCACCAGCATCTGGACATCGGCCAGGGCGAGGTCAATTGGGACGCGTTCTTCGGCACCTTGCGCGAGATCAAGTTCGATGGCATTGCCACCGTCTCGGTGTTCGCCTGGGAGGACCGGCCGGACGAGTCCAACCGGATGATGCTCGAACGCGTGACCCGCGAACTCTGCCAATAACCCCACCCCCCGTAGGAGCGAGGCTTGCCCGCGAAGCTTTTAGCAATCTTGAGGGCCTCTTCGCGGGCAAGCCTCGCTCCTACGGGGTCGTGTGAATACAGGAATTAATCATGCGCATCGGACTTGTCGGATACGGCCATGGCGGCCGGTTTTTCCATGCTCCACTGATCAGCAGTTTGCCGGGGGCAACCTTCGTCGGTGTGGTTACCCGTTCAACGGAGCGGCGCCAGTTGCTGGCGGCAGAACACCCCGGGGTGCCGGCCTTCGACAGCATCGGCCAACTGGTCGAAATCGGGGTCGATGTGCTGGTGGTGTCCACACCGCTCAAAGGTCGCCCGGCGCTGGTGCTCGACGCCATCGAACACAATGTGGCGGTGGTCAGCGACAAGCCGTTCGCCGCCGACGCGCAACAGGCGCAAACCCTGATCACCATGGCCCAGCGCCAGGGCGTGCAACTGAGCGTCTACCAGAACCGGCGCTGGGACTCGGACTTTCTCACCGTGCGCAAACTCATCGAGTCCGGTGCGCTGGGCCAGGTCACCCGTTTCGAATCGCGGATCGAACGCTATTCGCCACAGTCGGTGAACAACGGCAGTGGCGGTGGTTTCTTGCGGGATCTGGGCAGCCATCTGGTGGATCAGGCGTTGTTGCTGTTCGGTCCGGTGACACGGGTCTACGCCGAGCTGGATTATCTGGAGAAAGACCAGACGTTCGATAACGGCTTCTTTATGTCCCTGACCCATGCCAACGGCGTGATCTCGCATTTGGGCGGCAGTTGTCTGCAAAACACCCCCGGCCCGCGCTTTCGCGTGACCGGAACTCAGGGTTGCTACAGCGTCGATGGTCTCGACGGGCAGGAGGCGTCGGCGCTCGCCGGGCTGACACCGAAATCCGAAGGTGAACGCTGGGGAGTGGAAGAGCATCGCCGCTGGGGCTGGTTCGAACAGGGCGAAGTGCGCGAAAGAGTTCCCTCCGAGCGTGGTTGCTGGAATCAGTTCTATTTACAGCTGCAAGGCGCATTGCAGAGCGGTGGCCCACTGCCTGTGGAGGCCCGTGATGCACTGGCGACCACCCGCGTGCTAGACGCTGCGCGGCTGAGTTTCGAGCGCCATCAGGTGGTGCAATTGAGCGCCTTCGAAAGTCATGGAACAAAATCAGAATAAAATTCTAAAATGAGTTGATATGGAAAATATTTTCCAATAAAGTCATTTCCAGCGAGCTGCCTCGCACCCGGTTCCAACTCTTTTCCCGCTTGTCCGCTTACTGAAATCGTCACGCCTTATCCATAAAACCAACAAGAATGTGGAGAAAGACTTTTCATGAAGACCAAGATCCGTTTCGCCTCACTCGCCTTGTCCCTGATGTTCGCCAGCGGCGCTGCACTCGCTGACATGAAGATCGGCGTCAGCATGTCGCAGTTCGATGACACCTGGCTGACCTACCTGCGCGAATCCATGGACACAAAAGCCAAATCCTATCCCGATGGCGTCAAGCTGCAGTTCGAAGACGCGCGCAGCGACGTGGTCCGGCAGTTGAGCCAGGTAGAAAGCTTCATCAGTCAGAAGGTCGACGCCATTGTGGTTAACCCGGTGGATACCGCCGCGACCAAAAAAATCACCGAATCGGCGGTCAAGGCCGGCATTCCGCTGGTGTACGTCAACCGCCGTCCCGATGACCTGAACCTGCCCAAAGGCGTGGTCACTGTCGCCTCCAACGATCTGGAGGCCGGTCAGATGCAGATGCAATACCTGGCCGACAAAATGGGCGGCAAGGGCGACATCGTGATTCTGCTGGGCGACCTGGCGAACAACTCCACCACCAACCGTACCAAGGGCGTCAAAGAGGTGCTGGCCAAGTACCCGAACATCAAGATCGAGCAAGAGCAAACCGGCATCTGGTTGAGGGACAAGGGCATGACCCTGGTCAACGACTGGCTGACCCAGGGCCGCAAGTTCGACGCGGTCGTCTCCAACAACGACGAGATGGCCATTGGCGCCGCGATGGCCCTGCAACAGGCCGGAGTGGAAAAGGGCAGCATCCTGATCGCCGGTGTCGACGGTACGCCTGACGGTTTGAACGCGGTGAAGAAGGGCTCTCTGGTCGTCTCGGTGTTCCAGGACGCCAAGGGTCAGGCCGACGGTTCGATCGAGACGGCAGTGAAAATGGCCAAAAACGAGCCGGTCGAGCCGGCCGTGTGGGTGCCGTATCGCTTGATCACGCTACAAAACGTTGACCAGTTCAAATAGTCCGTCCGTTCAATAACAACAATAAACACGCAAGGTGGCAACCGCGACCTTGCTGATGGAGTACCTGATCATGTTCGCTTCAGCGACTGCTTCGAGCACCCCATTGATGGGTGTCCAGCCAACTGTAACGCCTGTCGATGAGCCGTACCTGTTGGAGATCGTCAACGTCAGCAAGGGTTTCCCCGGGGTGGTGGCCTTGTCCGACGTGCAGCTGCGGGTACGCCCCGGTTCCGTGCTGGCCCTGATGGGCGAAAACGGCGCGGGCAAATCCACCTTGATGAAAATCATCGCCGGCATCTACCAGCCGGACGCCGGCGAACTGCGCCTGCGGGGCAAGCCGGTGGTCTTCGAAACGCCCCTGGCGGCGCTGCAGGCCGGGATCGCGATGATCCATCAGGAACTCAACCTGATGCCGCACATGAGCATCGCCGAGAACATCTGGATCGGCCGTGAGCAGCTCAACGGTTTCCACATGATCGACCACCGCGAAATGCACCGCTGCACGGCGAAGCTGCTGGAACGCCTGCGCATCAACCTCGACCCCGAAGAGCATGTAGGCAACCTGAGCATCGCCGAACGGCAGATGGTCGAGATCGCCAAGGCGGTGTCTTACGATTCCGACATCCTGATCATGGACGAACCGACATCGGCCATCACCGAGAAGGAAGTCGCCCACCTGTTTTCGATCATTGCCGACCTGAAAAACCAGGGCAAAGGCATCATCTACATCACCCACAAAATGAACGAAGTGTTCGCTATCGCCGATGAAGTGGCGGTGTTCCGCGATGGCGCTTACATAGGCCTGCAGCGGGCCGACAGCATGGACGGCGACAGCCTGATTTCAATGATGGTCGGGCGTGAACTGAGCCAGTTGTTCCCGGTACGCGAGACGCCGATCGGCGATCTGCTGCTGTCGGTGCGCGACCTCAAGCTCGATGGCATTTTCAAGGACGTGTCCTTCGATCTGCATGCCGGCGAGATCCTCGGCATTGCCGGGTTGATGGGCTCGGGGCGGACCAACGTCGCCGAGGCGATCTTTGGCATCACCCCGAGCGACGGTGGCGAGATTCGCCTCGACGGTGAAGTGGTGCGCATTACCGATCCGCACATGGCCATCGAGAAGGGCTTCGCCCTGTTGACCGAGGATCGCAAGCTCAGCGGCCTGTTCCCGTGCCTGTCGGTGCTGGAGAACATGGAAATGGCGGTGCTGCCGCACTACGCCGGCCACGGTTTCATCCAGCAAAAAGCCCTGCGCGCCCTGTGCGAAGACATGTGCAAGAAGTTGCGGGTGAAAACCCCGTCGCTCGAGCAGTGCATCGACACGCTGTCCGGCGGTAATCAGCAGAAGGCCTTGCTGGCGCGCTGGCTGATGACCAACCCACGAATCCTGATTCTCGACGAGCCGACCCGCGGCATCGATGTCGGCGCCAAGGCCGAGATCTACCGGCTTATCTCCTACCTCGCCAGCGAAGGCATGGCGGTGATCATGATTTCCTCGGAGCTGCCGGAAGTGCTCGGCATGAGCGACCGGGTCATGGTCATGCACGAGGGCGACCTGATGGGCACCCTCGATCGCAGCGAAGCGACTCAGGAACGAGTGATGCAACTGGCCTCGGGCATGTCCGTGGTTCACTAATGGATGCCGGCGCTGGCTCGGCCAGCGTCGACGACGCGATAGAAGGGTGAGTGGTTATGAATGCGATACTGGAAAACAAGCCAGCAACGGCACCGGTCAAGAGTCGCCGGCGCTTTCCGACTGAACTGAGCATCTTCCTCGTGCTGATCGGCATCGGCCTGGTGTTCGAGGTGTTCGGCTGGATCGTGCGCGACCAGAGCTTCCTGATGAACTCCCAGCGGCTGGTATTGATGATCCTGCAAGTGTCGATCATCGGCCTGCTGGCGATTGGCGTGACCCAGGTGATCATCACCACTGGTATTGACCTGTCCTCAGGCTCGGTGCTGGCGTTGTCGGCGATGATTGCCGCCAGCCTGGCGCAGACCTCGGATTTCGCACGGGCGGTATTCCCGTCGCTGACTGACTTGCCGGTGTGGATTCCAGTGATTGTCGGGCTCGGCGTCGGGCTGCTGGCGGGGGCAATCAACGGCAGCATCATTGCAATTACCGGGATTCCACCGTTCATTGCCACCTTGGGCATGATGGTCTCGGCCCGTGGCCTGGCGCGTTACTACACCGAAGGCCAGCCGGTGAGCATGCTATCGGACTCCTACACGGCCATCGGTCACGGCGCGATGCCGGTGATCATTTTTCTGGTGGTGGCGGTGATCTTCCATATCGCGCTGCGCTACACCAAGTACGGTAAATACACCTACGCCATCGGCGGCAACATGCAGGCGGCGCGTACGTCCGGTATCAACGTCAAACGCCATCTGGTCATCGTCTACAGCATCGCCGGGTTGCTGGCGGGGCTGGCGGGCGTGGTAGCTTCGGCCCGTGCCGCCACCGGCCAGGCCGGGATGGGCATGTCCTATGAACTGGATGCGATTGCCGCAGCGGTCATCGGTGGTACCAGTTTGGCGGGCGGAGTAGGGCGCATCACCGGCACGGTCATCGGTGCACTGATCCTTGGGGTGATGGCCAGCGGATTCACTTTCGTCGGGGTCGATGCCTACATCCAGGACATCATCAAAGGCTTGATTATCGTGGTCGCGGTGGTCATCGACCAGTACCGCAACAAGCGCAAACTCAAGCGCTGAATTTGACTGCAAAAACAGCGAGGGCCATTTCTGGCTCTCGCTTCGCAATACCCCCATCACGCATTCAAATAAACCCATAAACCGCTTGCCATCGATTCCAGGCTATCAACTGGCGGATCCGGCAGCACCGTTGGTGGGATCTCCGTCAGCAATCATCTGTTTGAGGCATTCACGTTCTTCCGCTCCGGGTAGCACTCCAGTCGTAGTCGCCTCCAGCACTGTGATTCCCTCTGCGTTGAGTATTCTGATTTCGGCTTTCGCGTGACCGCGTTCATCGATGTCAGCGATGAGCCAGTGGCAGGTGATCTGTTCTCCCGCATAAACCGGTCGTTTGAACGCGAAACTCATCCCCGTTGCCAGCCAACCGATTTGCCCGCCAATTTCGGTGACGAGGCTGGCTGTCAGAAGGCCGTGGGCGATGGGCTCCTTGAACCTGCGTATCACGGCGTAGCGCGCATCGCAGTGAACCGGATTGTAGTCTCGGGAAATCTGCGCGAATTGACGAATATCGTCATCTGAAAAGCAGCGGACTATCGTGAACCGGTCTCCGACCTGGAGCCCTTCGGCAGCACGTTCTCTTGGGCTCTTCATAACGACTCCCTGGTTAAAAAGTATGTTCGGGGCCAGGAAATGTTCCTGCTTCCACTTCAAGTGCAAAGTCCCTTGCCGCGGTGTGAAGTACCGAGCGAAGGTCGGCGTACTGTTTGACGAATCGCGGCATGCGGCCGGTGCGTAGTCCGGCCATGTCCTGCCAGACCAGAACCTGAGCGTCGCACTGGTTACCCGCGCCAATCCCGACGGTCGGAATTGAAATCGCTTCGGTGATCGCTCGACCTGCATCACCCGGCACCATCTCGATCAAGATAGCGAATGCGCCCGCTGCTTCTAACTCTTTGGCACTGTCTATCAGGCGCTGCGCATCCTCGCCACGGCCCTGGACGCGATAGCCACCCAGTTGATGTTCCATCTGTGGTGTGAAGCCTATGTGCGCCATGACGGGTATGCCTGCGCTGACGAGCTTCTTTATCTGAGGCAGCACCTCGATCCCGCCCTCCAGTTTGACCGCATGCGCACCGGCTTCTTTCATGAAACGAACGGATGTGTGAAAGCATTGTTCCACCGAAGCCTGGTAAGAGCCGAAAGGAAGATCCGCAATCACCAGTGCTCGCCGTGTCGAACGGCTGACCGCGCGAACCAGAGGGATAAGTTCGTCAACGGTGACTGAAAGCGTGGACTCATTGCCGTAGACATTGTTCGAGGCGGAATCGCCCACCAGCAGGACAGGGATTCCGGCTTCTTCGAAAATGGCTGCGCTGTACATGTCGTACGCTGTGAGCATCGCCCATTTTTGACCCTGCACTTTCATCTGTTTCAGATGCGGGATTCGCACGCGTGTCGCCGGTTGGGCGGGAGGGGCGCTGCCATAGGGTGGAGGTTGGTCACTCATTGTGGTTGTCTCGCTGAAAAATGGATTAACCCGACATCTGCGCGGTGAGCAGAACGACCGCGATGATGATCATGGCCGCTCCGGAGAAACGACTGACCCACTGAGCGGCGGCGGGGCGTGCCTGGAGAACGGCCTGTGAGCCAAATCCCACCAGCAGGTAGATAACGCCACAACTGACGGTGTGGACGAGCCCCAGCGCAATCATCTGCATTGGGACGGACCAGGTAGCGGTTACGTCGGTGAATTGTGGCAATAGCGCCAGGAACAGCAGAAACACTTTCGGGTTCAGCCCGCTGACGCAAAGCCCCTTGAGCGCCCAGCGCTTCCAGGAGCCCGACACCTGGATGTCGTCAGCATGGGGTGTAGAGGGACGGACAAGCATGTTGATACCTAACCAGAACAGATAAGCCGCCCCGGCAACCGTAAGCACCGTCAAGACAATGGGGTGATTGGCGACCAGCGCGCCAACACCGGCGGCAACAATTACGGTTGCAATCAAATGGCCGGACAAAAGCCCGCCCACAGCGGGCAGGACGACCTGGCCCTTCAAACCCGCCGAAATCGCGTACGCCCAATCTGCACCGGGCGTGATGATGAACAGAATCGACACCGCCCAGAAAGCAACAAAAATACTGAAGGTCATGGCGCCAGGCACTCCCGTTGATGACACACCGCTCTCTGCATCGTCCCGCTCCGCGAATCACAGGCCGCCTCATCTTTGGTCAAGGGAGTGCGGCGTTAATGGTGAGAGGAAGAATAATGAAATGTTGTTAGAATTAAATTTCAAAAGTAATCGTTCATGTGCGCTGTAAGGGGAGATTTTTCTATATGGACAGGATTGATCGAAAGATTCTTGCTGAGCTTCAAAAAGATGGTCGCCTTTCGGTCACTGAACTCGCTGAGCGAGTGGGGCTGAGCCTTTCCCCTTGTCATCGGCGAGTACGGGCACTGGAAGAGTCAGGTGTGTTGCTTGGCTACAGGGCACAGCTGGACCCAGGCGCACTCGGCCTGAATTTTTCAGCGATGGTGTTTGCCACGCTTCGTGAGGGAGACAGGCAAGCTGTCGAGGCTTTCGAGACGGCGCTCATCGAGATCCCGCAAGTGGTCGATGCCCAGAGGTTATTCGGGGAGCCGGACTACCTGCTGCACGTCATCACTCAGGATTTGCCAGCCTTCCAGCAGCTATACGATGAGAGCCTTTCGACCTTGCCCAACGTACAACGGTTGACCTCGACCCTCGTTATGAAACGGGTCGTTCAGGATAGGCCGCTTCCTTTGTGAAGGCGTGGCAAGCCCTGCGGTTTGGTCTTTCGATTTCGCACAACGCTGTTCACCCAACGAAAAACGCCGCTGATTCCCGACCGGGACAGCGGCGTCAACGGTTAGCGCCGGGCGCTATTTGTAATGTTTCTCATAGACGGCAACCTGCTCCGGCGTGATCAGTTGGAAAGGCACCCAGACATCCGTCTCGACCGGCTCACCCTTGATCATTTTGATGGCCGCTTGCAGCGCAGTGGCCGCCTGGGCCTTGGGGTCTTGAAAGACCGAGGCCACCAGCATCCCGCGCTTGATCGCCGCCAGGCCGTCGGGCAGGCCGTCGATGCCGACAATCGCAATCTCGCCCTTGGTTTTGCCGGCCTGCTGCAGTGCCATGGCGGCGCCGATGGCCATCTCGTCATTGTTGGCGACGATGGCATCAAAACTCGTGCCGGCCAGCAGCCAGTTGCTGGTCAGGTCCATGCCTTTGTTGCGCTGCCATTCGGCGCTTTGCTGTTCGACAATCTTGATCCCGGGATAGTCCTTGAGCACTTGTTTGACGCCTTCGGTGCGGTCGTGCGTGGAGTTTTGCGCGAGGTCGCCCATGATGATCGCGAGGGTGCCTTTACCTCCCAGTTTTTCAGCCAGGTAGCGCATTTGCAGTTGCCCGGCCTCAATGTCGTTCGACGCCACGGTGACCACGCCTTTGGGCAAGACGCGTTCGTCCGGGTGGCGGTTGACGTAGACCAGTGGCGTCTGCGCTTCGACGGCGGCGCGGGTCATGTTGGCGGTGGCGGCGGTGTCTACGGGCAAGACGATGACCGCATCGACTTTCTGGTTGAGAAAGCCCTGGACCTGATTGAGCTGGCGAACCACATCGCCTTGGGCGTCCTCGAACTGGATCTGGACGTTGTCCTTTTTGGCAGCTTCCTCCAGACCGCTGCGCACATAGGTCATGAAGTTGTCGTCGACCCTGGCAATGCTGACACCGATGCGATAGCTGGCGGCGGCCCATTGGCTGAAGACGAGTAGAAGCGTGGCAAAAAGTAGTGTGCAGCGACGCATGATGGTTTTCCTTTTGTTGTTATAAGTCGACATTCATCAAGATCAGGGGAGAGGGTTGCTGGCGCGCGTAGAGTCAACGTCCAGGCGCGCCGCAGGCTCCTCAACCCAGCGTGAACGCTTGCCGGAAACGTTCCAGTGCCGCTTCGCTGTCGCCGCTGGCCCAGCCCTCAAGCCCGACGACACCGGTGTATCCCATACCGAACAAGGCTTTGGCAATGGCCGGGTAATGGATTTCGCCGGTGCCCGGTTCCATGCGCCCAGGGACGTCAGCGACCTGGATTTCACCGATGGCGCTGCCGGCGCGCTGGATCAGTTCGATCAGGTTTCCTTCGCCAATCTGCGCATGGTAAAGGTCCAGGTTCATCTTCAGATGAGGGCTGCCCACGGCCTCGATCAGCGCCAGGGTATCGTCGGCGCGAGCGAACGGCGTGCCGGGGTGATCCACCTCGGTATTGAGGTTTTCCAGCAGGAACACCCGGCCGGCGTCTTCGCCCAGGCGAGCGATTTTCTCCAGGGTCTTGCAGGCGCTCAACCACATGCGTCCGGTGGTGTGAGCCACGGGTTTGACTGGCAAGCCTTTATCGCCCAGACCCGTGCCATGCAGGTTAAGGCTCGGGCAGTTCAATTGGGCGGCAACGGCCAGCGATTCCCGTGCGCTGTCGAGCAGGTGCCGGATGTCCTCGGGGTCGGTCAAATTGCCCGAGATGTAGCCGGTCATGGAGGTGAAGTCAGCGCCGGTGGCGACCAGCGCCGGAATGTCTTTGGTCGTCCAGCTCCAGATTTCGGCGCTGAAGCCCAGTGCGTGAATGCGTTTGACCCGTTCGGTGAACGGCAGGTCGAGGAACACCATTTCGGCGCTGATCGCCAGTTTGAACGGAGTGAAACTCATGGACGGCCTCCTTGCACACGCACCGCTTTGCCCTGCTGGAAGGACTCGATACAGGCGCGGGCAATGGCCAGTGCGGCTTTCGCATCTTCGCCGCTCGCCAGTGGTTTTTCGCCGCTGCGCAGGCAGTCGACAAAGTGATTGAGCTCGGCCACGTAGGCATCACGCAACAGGTCGGTGTCCAAACGCTGGGTGTCTGCCTGGATGCCAGTGGCCAGGTAGCGAACCAGGTCAGAGTCATTGACGCTGCCCATGCTCAGCATGCCGGCGCTGCCGAACACTTCGCCCCGAACGTCGTAGCCATACACCGCCTGGAAGTTCGCCTCGGCGGTGGCGATGGCGCCGTTGTCGAAACGGATCGTGACCACAGCTGTGTCGAGCAAACCCTTGTCCTTGAAGTCCGGAGCGATCAGGGCATCGGCCATGACAAACACCTCAACCGCTTCGGCGCCGGGATTGAGGTAGCGCAGGGTATCGAAGTCATGGATCAGGGTTTCGAGGAAAATCACCCACTGCGGCGAGGCGGCGGGATTGTTCAGGGCTGGATCGCGTGTCAGCGAGCGCAGCAGTTGCGGCGTACCGATACGTCCGGCGACCACGTCCAGGTGAGCCGCCCGGAAGCTTTTGGCAAAGCGGCGGTTGAAGCCGACCTGCAGCGTCACTCGCGCATCGGCAGCCGCAGCGATGGCGCGGTCGGCTTCGTCCAGGGTAATGGCCATGGGTTTTTCACAGAACACCCCTTTGCCGGCCCGTGCTGCACTAATCACCAATTCGGCATGGCTGCGGGCCGGGGCGGCGATCAACACGCCGTCGATTTCCGGGTCATCGAGCAATTGCTGTGGATCGGTGTAGACCCGCTGTACACCCAACTCTGCGGCGAGGCGCGCGGCCTGGCCGGGTGTCGGGTCGGCGATGGCGGTCAGGCAGGCACCGGGAATGTTCCGGGCCGCGGTCTGACCGTGGAAGCTGCCCATGCGGCCGGCGCCGATGAGACCCAGGCGGATGACTTTGGATGCACTCATGAAATGACTCCCTTTTATTGTTGTTCAACGACTCGACAGCAGGAATGTCCTCGCTGGTACAAAGCAGGGAGCAAGCGCCATGCCAATTTTTAAGTGATTGATATTTAATGGTTTAATAATAGTTGTTTGAATTAAGTGTTCATTCAGATGACATGTCTATACTGACATGTCGAAAATATGAACATAGGGACGCAGAGTGAATCCACAGCCGATGGCCTTCAGCGCGCAAGACCTCGATTACATCGCCGCAATCGGACCGGCGTCGTTGAACGAAGGACCGATCGCAGAGCTGGAACAGGCCTGGCTGGCGTGTCTGAGAGGGTGTATCGATCGACCTGCCGGGGTCAGGCAGGTGATTTGGGACTCCTGGTTGCGCAGCGTCAGTGCAGGCCTCAACCCTGAGGATGGTGCGTACCGGTTTGTCGCCCCCACCGATCTGGCCGCGACGCTGGCAGCCAATCGCGCGTTGATCGCAGCGGCAGCGGAGGTCATGCGCGGATTGCTGGCCTACAATCCCAGAGGTCATATCAATCTGACCGATGCCCAAGGAACGATGCTGTATTCCTGCGGCCTCGATCTCACACCGGTGGGCAGCCAACTGCTGGAGTCGGTGCAGGGCACCAACTGCACGGGGCTGGCGCTTGCCGAAGACCGATTGGTGTATGTGCTGGCCGAGGAAAACTTCGGGGTCGATCTGCGTCGGCGGCGCATGCATTGTGCCGCCGCGCCGATCCGGGATGCCCAGGGCCGGACACTGGCCATGCTGACCCTGACCGCAGAGCCCGGCTGGTTTCATTTCCATACTCTGGGCACCGTCCAGGCCGCAGCCGAAGCGGTTTCGCGGCAGATGGCGCTGCAGGCCTTGCTGGAAGAACAACAAACCGTGCTTGAAGTGCTGAACGAGGGACTGGTGGTGCTGGATGAGCGCGGCTGCATCAAGGCGCTCAACCGCTATGCCCGGCAATTGTTTCGCGTGGGCCTGGATTTGCTGGGCAGTCCGTTCCAGCGTCTGGGCCGGAGCGAACTGACCAATGAGGTTCTGCTGCGCGGCGGGGAAGGGCAGCAGTCTGAAGGGATAAGAGATCTGGATTGCACCTTTGAATTGCATGATCGCAGCCAGCTGGCGTGCCTGGTGTCCGTGTGCTCACTGGAACAAGGCGGGCGCATCGTTTCGCTGCGGGAGAACCGACGCATCCGGGAAATTACCCGGCGGATCATCGGCACTCAGGCCAGCTACACCTTCGAAACCATTCAGGGCACTTCGCGAGCCATTCAGGACGCGTTGCACTTGGGACGGATTGCCAGTCGCAGTGACTCGACCACACTGATCCTGGGCGAAAGCGGCACCGGCAAGGAGTTGTTCGCCCAGGCGATTCATAACGGCAGTGACCGCTGCAGTGGTCCGTTTGTGGCGGTCAATTGCGGGGCCATTCCGCGAGATTTGGTGCAGAGCGAACTGTTCGGGCATGTCGAGGGCGCCTTCACCGGATCGGCCCGTGGCGGTTCGGCTGGCAAGTTCGAATTGGCCGATGGCGGGACGATCTTCCTCGACGAAATCGGTGACATGTCTTTTGATGCCCAGGTCAGCCTGCTGCGCGTCTTGCAAGAAGGCGAGGTGACGCGGGTGGGCGCAAAGAAATCCCGGCAGGTGAATGTCCGCATCATCGCCGCCACCCACCGCAACTTGAGTCAGGCGGTGGCCGATGGTGCGTTCCGTGAGGATCTTTACTACCGGCTCAACGTACTGAATCTGACGGTTCCACCCCTGAGGATGCGCCGCGAGGATGTGCCCTTGCTGGCGCAACATTTTCTTGGTCGTTGCGCACGCTCGCTGCGCAAATCGGTGCAGGGCATCTCGCCGCAGGCGCTGGATATTCTTTGCGCCTACCACTGGCCAGGCAATGTTCGCGAGCTGGAAAACACCATTGAACGGGCGACCAATCTGGCAGTGACCGAACTGATTCAACCCGAAGACCTACCGCTCGAAATCAAGCAAAGACTGCGGCCTTCGGCGCCGGGAAACGTGCCTGAGCCTCGGGCGGCCATGGACCTCGGCACCCATGAAATGAACGCGATCATCACGGCCCTCAAGGATACCCGCGGCAACATCCGCCTGGCCGCCAAACAGCTGAACGTTTCCCGCGGCGGGCTGTACAACAAGATGAACCGGTTTGGGTTGAGTGCCGATGCGTTCCGCTCGGGACCCGAGCGCTGAGGGGTTAACCAAAAACGCCCTCGCCACAGGTTCAGCCTCGAGCGTTCTCGCAAGTCATGATCTGCAGTGGAATATGGATTCGATGCCGGACAGGATCGAAGTCCGGTGTGGTTTGCAGTTCGATCAGCAAGTCGACCAGCGCAGCCGCCAGCAATCGCGGCTGGGAGTCGATGACCAGGCTGATCAATCCCTGGGCCAGGGCTTGGCGCGACAGCTCGGTCGATTCCTGAAGAATGCTGCACAGCGACGGCTGCTTTGGTAGCTGCGACAGGGCACTGATGATGCCGTCGCCGCCACCGCCGACCACGCACAAACCCCGCAAGTCGTCATGTCGCGTCAGCAGTTCCAGAGTGGCCTCTTCGGTGACGTCACAGTTATCCAGGTTGATCACCGCTTCGAGTAGCTGCAACCCCGGTGCGTGCTCCGTCAGATAACTGCGCAGCCCCTCCACCCGCGCCTGGTGGCCGAGAAAACGGTGGCCGCCCAGCAGTACCCCGACGCTGCCTTTGTGGGCACCGCAGGTATGAGCCAGCAGCCAGCCCATGGTGCGTCCGACTACATGATTATCCTGACCGACATAAGGCTCATTTGCCGCCTCGTGGATGTCGGACAGCAGTGCGATCACTGGCACGCCCGCGGCCCTGATCTGAGCGATGGCGGCGTTGATCAGTGGGTGAGCGAAGCTGACCACCGCCAGGCCATCGCACTGCACTGCCAGTTGTTCGATCTGGGCAATGATGGCGCTGGGTGAGCGATCGAAGACGTACTCGAACTGGCAGATGAGGTTGGCGCCGGCCTGACGCTGTGCCGCCTCGGTGATGGCGGCGGCAACGTTGGCGTAGAACGCCTGGGCGGTGCCGAGCAACAGGATGCCGAAACGATAACTGGGGCGCCGTTCGCGGATCCGCTGGCCGATCAGCCTGGCCGCGAAATAACCAACCGCCTCGGCGGCCTGGAACACCTGCTCGGCGGTAGCCGGGTTCACCGGAGCCCTGGCATTGAGCACCCGGTCCACGGTGGCGACACTCAAACCGGCATGCTCGGCGACAGTGGCGATGGTTGGGCGTTTAGTGTTGTTCATGGCGAGCCCCCAGGCGCTTTGATAGAAAACTATCAAGCTGCAATGGGCCTGGATGATAGCTTGATAGGGAATGTATTCAAGGGCTTGAGGGTAATCTTTGTGCTCTCTATCTTTTCTCAAGCGATGTGATCCCGCATCGAAGCAAGTGCCTTAAACCATCAAGCTTGCGGAGAACAATAAAATGCCTGAACAACACGCAGCATCTGAAAACTCCGGTAAACCCGTGCCTCGGGATTATCGGTTGACGGGGCCCGAAGCCGCTAAAGCAGCGCAAAAAGGCCTGGTTTCGGCTAACTGGTATCAATCTCCCATTCCCCGTAAACGCATGAAGGAACTGATGCAGCGCCGCGATGGCCCGGCCTTGCGCGACACCGCGATCTGGCTGCTGGCGATGGTCGTCACCGGGTTCGGTGGTTACTGGTTCTGGGGCTCCTGGGCGTGCATTCCGTTCTTCTTCGCCTATGGGCTGCTCTACGGCACGGCGTCCAATGCCCGTTGGCACGAAACCGGTCACGGAACGGCATTCAAAACCCGCTGGATGAATGATGCGGTCTACCAGTTGTCGAGCTTCATGTTCATGTTCGAGCCCCATGTCTGGCGCTGGAGCCACGCCCGGCACCACACCGACACCATCATCGTCGGGCGCGACCCGGAGATCGTCGAGCCGCGCCCGCCGAGCCTGATCATGATGGTGCTGAGCCTGTTCAGGATGCCTTATGCAATCAAGACGATGTGGTCGGTCTGCCGGCATGCGTCCGGGCGAATGGCTGAAGAGGAGCAGACCTTCATCCCCGAGTCCGAGTGGCCCAAGGTCTTTACGGCGGCGCGCATCTGGCTGGTGATTTATGGGCTGACTCTGGCGGCGGCAGTGTATCTGCAGAGCTGGTTGCCGCTGATGTTTATCGGTTTGCCGACCCTGTACGGCGGCTGGCTGTCCTACCTGTTCGGCCTGACGCAGCATGTCGGCCTGGCCGAGGATGTGCTCGATCATCGCAGCAACTGCCGGACCATTTACATGAACCCGCTGCTGCGCTTTCTGTACCTCGACATGAATTATCATCTCGAGCATCACATGTACCCGATGGTGCCGTTTCATGCGCTGGCGCAGCTTCACGAAGAAATTCGTCACGACTGCCCGCCGCCGTACGCCAGCCTGTTCGAGGCCTTCAAAGAAATCCTTCCGACCATCTGGAAGCAGCGCAAAGACCCGACCCATTATGTCCGTCGCCCTTTGCCACAACGCGCAGCGCCGGCCGCCACCGCTCAGGTAGAGCCTGAAGCAACGCCGGCCTGACACCTTCCTGGCTGTACCACTACAAGAGAAAACGCCATGACCGATCAATGGATCGATGTCTGTGCCGTGGGCGAAATAAATGAAGAAGATGTCATTCGTTTCGACCATGGTCCGCACACCTATGCCGTCTACCGCTCGGCAGACGACGAGTTCTTCGCCACCGCAGGCCTGTGCACCCACGAGTCCATCCACCTCGCGGACGGCCTGGTGATGGAACATGTCATCGAGTGCCCCAAGCACAACGGACGTTTCGACTACCGCTCCGGCAAAGCCCTGGGTGCGCCGGTGTGCGTCAACCTCAAGACCTATCCGGTCCGGGTCGAGGCGGGGCGTGTCTTGCTCGCTATTTCGGTTTAACTGCTCGGAGTCTGTGCCATGAATCCTGCCAATGCTCCACTGGTCATCGTTGGCGCCGGGCATGCCGGTGGCCGCGCGGCCCTGACCCTGCGGTCCGAAGGTTATCGCGGTCGCCTGATCCTTATCGGCGACGAACTCCACCCGCCCTACGAACGTCCGCCGCTGTCCAAAGGGCTGTTACAGGGCACGGTTGAACTGGCGGGTTGCAGTTTGTGCGATAGCGCTCAACTTGCTGCACTGGACATCGAACACCTGGCCGCTAACCCGGTGAAAAACCTCGATCCGCAGCAGCATCGATTGCAGTTGGCCGACGGCAGTTGGTTGCATTACGCCCGTCTGTTGCTCGCGACCGGGGGCAGGGTGCGGCTGTTGCCCTCGGTGCCCGGGCATCTGCCCAACGTACTTTATCTGCGAACCCATGACGAGGCGGTCGCACTGCGCGATTCGCTGCGGCCAGGCGCCCGATTGGTGATCATCGGCGGTGGCTTTATCGGCCTCGAAGTCGCCGCCACCGCCCGTGCCCTGGGTTGCACGGTGACCTTGCTCGAAGCCGGGCCGCGCCTGGCGGGCCGCGTCCTGCCGGAGCGATTGTCCAGTGTCCTGTTGGAATTGCATCGCCGCCAGGGCGTGGATGTCCGGCTGAACGTGGCGATTGAAACGGTGCAGGGCTCCACCCGCGCTGAAGCGGTGCAATTGGTCGACGGCCAGTTGTTGCCCTGCGACCTGGTCGTGGTGGGCATCGGCATGCAACCCAACACCGAGTTGGCCATGGCCGCCGGGTTGGAGGTTGGTCAGGGCATTCGCGTCGATGCGCAGCTGCGCACCAGTGCGCCGGATATCTTTGCGGCAGGCGACGTCTGTGAATTTCGTCTGCACCCGCAAGGGGTTTTCCAGCGTCAGGAAACCTGGCGCAACGCCGAAACCCAGGGCCGTCACGCCGCTCTGAACCTGCTGGGGGGCGAGCAGCCCTTCGACGTCATTCCCGGTTTTTGGTCCGATCAGTACGACTGGGGGCTGCAAACCGTGGGCGTCATCGCCAACACTGAACCGACGGCGAGCCGGACAACCCCGGGGGGTGGTTTCCTGTTGTTCTACCTCGATGCCGAACAACGTCTGCTGGGGGCTTGCGGCTGGGGCCAGGGCAATAGCGTCGCCAAGGACATCAAGTTATGCGAACGGCTGATCGCCAACCATAACCCCCTCTCGGTGGTCGCTTTAGCCGATGCCGATGTATCGCTCAAACAATTGTCGAGGAACTGACATGCGCGAATTCCTGGTGTTTCAGTCCTTGTGGGCCATGCAAGATCACCGTGGCCAATGCGACCTTTCCATTGAAGCGCTACTGGAGAAAATCGCCGCCGCCGGTTTCGACGGCATCACCGACCATTTCTGGAAGGCGCCACAGGCTGCACGCCTGAGCGCCGCCGCCAAGGCGCAAGGCCTGCAAATCGAAGGTCAACTGTTCCCCCGGACCGTGGATGATCTGGCGGCCGCGCTCGATGTCGTTTCCCGCTACGGCTGCCACCACCTCACGTTGCAGGCCGACGTCCGGCCGCGCACGCTGGCGCAAGCCATCGAACTGATCGAAGGCTGGCAGCGTCTGGCCGAGCAGGTGGACTTTCCGATCCTGCTGGAAACCCACCGTTATCGCCTCACCAGCGACCTGTTGTTCACCCTCGACATTCTCGCGCAAATGCCTGACCTCAAACTGTTGGCCGACTTGTCCCACTACGTTGTGGGCCGGGAATTACCTGAGTCGGCCACGGCTGAAGACGACGAACAGATCCTCACCATCCTGCGCCACAGTTGGGGCTTTCACGGTCGGGTTGCCAACGGCGAACAGGTCCAGGTGGCCTTGAGCTTCGCCCAACATCGGCCCTGGCTGGACCGATTCCTGGGCTGGTGGCGCTACGGGATCGAGGATTGGCTGGCCCGCCCGAACACACCCGCCAGCCTGTCCTTCACCTGCGAACTCGGCCCGCCACCCTATGCGATCACGGGGGCTGATGGGCGTGACATCACGGATCGCTGGGAGGAGGCGTTGATCTTGAAGGCGCTGATCCGTGGGGTTTGGAGCGACTGCCGGATGCGATTGCCTTAGCGCAATGAGCGATAGGCAATGGGGTCGATGTAAGCCGACTGCAGGTCCCGCTCCGGGATCTCCCAGATGATTTGCCTTGGCGGCGTTTCTTTGAAGGCCGGGTTGTTGAGGTAGCTGTTTGCAGCGCCAGAGAACGCTCCGCCGTCTTTGGCGAAGTTACCTACGGGGGCGCCCAGTGCCTGCTGCAGAAACCCTGCGAAGTTGGCGTTGCGTGAGAATGAAGTGCACGATGAGTGCGGTGTCGGGGAGGTCGGCATTGCCAAAGAGGTCTGCCTCGGTGTCAGGGCTGGCGGCTGACGCAACGGGAAGTTCGTCGGTGCTGGTCTGGGCGACCATTTCGGCTGCGGGTTGCCATTTGAGCGGCAGCCAGTCGATGCCCGCCAGATGGACCAGATCGCCAGGTCGCACCGCGAGCGGGGCATGACTTTCGTTGAACGACCTGCGTGGCGTTGCACTGATGCCCAGGCTCTTCAGTCGCTGCGCGATAGCCTCGGCCGCGGCCTTCGCGCCGGATTCGCTCCAGTGCGTATCGGTGCGCAACCAGGCACTGGCCCCCAGTGGCGTGAGCGCACCGGTGAGGTCCAGATTCGACACGCCACCCGCATCCAGCTTCGAGGTCCAGGCCTGGATGCGCCCTTCGTGAGCGGCTGGGCGGTACAGTGCGCAAAGCTGCCCGGAAGCGATGCGGCTCTTGTCGGGAACGATGACCACCAGCAGGCTAATGTCTCGCTGGGAGAGTTGCTGCTTTAGATCAATCACTGCCTGGACCTTGGCATTGGCATCGGCATTGCGCTGCGCTTGGTGATTGATCTTGAGTTCATCGGCCAAAAACAGCCAGTCAGGACAACCCGAGCGAACCCTTGGCCCCGTGTCGCTAAGGAGCAGCCAACTGGCACCGCGCTCCAGCTCGGTGAGCGTGGTGGGAAAGTGAGCGTTCGACAGTTCCTTGGCGATCCGATGGGTGATATCGCCGTCAAGAATCTGCGTGGTCAGCACTTTATCGGGTAGCAGCGAGATCTGCCCTGAAACGAGCAGACGGCCAGTGGACAGCAGCCCGACGACCAGGAATATCAGCAGCGCTACGCCTGCCAACCGACTGCTGCGTGTCGTCGGATCATCTGGCTGAGTGGGGGGCGGGGTGTGCTTTGGGATCGTCATCAGAATTGGAAATACAGGAAGGGGACGGTTTCGCGACTGGCGATCAGTGCGAACGACAGCATGAAACCGGCGATGGGCCAAAGGGCGGCGGCGTAGAGCAAAAGGCCGCCCAGTCGTTTCTCACAGTAAGTGCGCAGCAGCGGTGCGACGACACCGAACACACCCAGCAAACCCGCAATGCCGTGTACCGGGCGCAGGGTCGTGGACAGTTCGTCACCGAGGGCGATGCCCTGCAGGCCGAACTGTCCGGCATACAGGCTCAGCGCGCTATGTAAGTCGGGGGCGCGGAACAGTGTCCAGGCCAGGCACACAAACAGCAGAGTCAGGCCATGGGACAGCACCGGCGGTACAGCGGGCAGGGTGGAGCGGTTCCAGGCACGATCAACGCATAACGCGAGGCCATGGGCGCAGCCCCACAGCAGATAGTCCAGCTATCGCCACCGTGCCAGAGGCCGGCAATGGCCATGGTCAGGAACAGGTTGCGGTAGGTTTTCCAGGTGCCGTTGCGATTGCCGCCCAGCGAAATATACAGATAGACGCGTAACCAGCTGGACAGCGACAGATGCCAGCGGCGCCAGAAGTCCTGGATGCTGTTGGCAAGATAAGGACGGTCGAAGTTCTCGGGAAAGTGGAAGCCCAGCATCAGGCCCAGACCAATGGCCATGGCGCTGTAGCCGGCGAAGTCGAAGAACAGTTGCAAGGAATAGGCAAGGCAGCCGACCCAGGCGTCAGAGAAGCTGGGGTTCTGTACATTGAACGCAACGTCGACCACCGGCGACAGGGTGTCGGCCACCAGGACCTTCATGCACATCCCGACCATGAAGCGGCGTGCGCCCAGCGAGAAATTCTGCCGGTTGAAGTAACGCTGATTCAGCTCGCGCCGAACCCAGTCATAGCGAATGATGGGGCCGGCGACCGAATGGCCGAACATCGAAATATAGGTGGCGTAGTTAATGAAGCTGCGTTCAACCGGCACGGTACGGCGATGTACATCCACCAGATAGGAAATCGCCTGCAAGACGATAAACGACAGCCCGGCGGGCATGACGACCCGCTGCCAGTCCAGGGGCATGGCGCCGTACCCGGTGACGGCATCGATTAAGGTGCCGGCAACGATGTTGGCGTACTTGTACCAGCACAGCACCGAGGTGTTGAGCACGATCAGCGTCGCGAGTAGCCGCACGCGGCCCTTGCCTTCTTCCCGCAGGGCGTCAATCAGCAAGCCGCCGACCCACGCCGTGATCGTCAGCACCACATGCACCGCGAGGAACCGTGGGCTCAGCCAGCCATAGAACAGCCAGCTGCCGATCAGTAGCGTGACGTTGCGCCAGGCCGCCGGGCACAGTGCATAGGCACACAGGAACAGCGGCAGGAACAACGTCAGAAACTCGAGAGAGGCAAAAGCCATGGTGGTGGCGCGATCCGATCAGTGAGCCAGGACGTCAGTCGCGAGCAGCAGGTATGGGCCGTTTGCGCCAGGTAGCAGCACAACGCTGTAGCGTTCGCCGGCCTTGAGCCGGCCCAGGTCAAGCGGCGCACCGACGTTGGTTTGGGCGCAGACCAATTGCACCGACAGGCTGACCGGGTTGATCGCTCGGCGTTGTACGCTGCCGTCGGCCACCTCCTTGAACAGGTCGGCGTTCTTCCACGCAGCGCGCAAACCGGCCTGGGTGCACGCTGGATCGGCGCTGATAAACGCCAGCGAGGCACTCAGGCTATTGAAGTCGTCGGGTTGCTCACGGATGACGACCTGGCGGATACCTTGAGCGCTGTCTGGCAAAGCGATCACGCTGGCGAATTCGCCGGCTGCCACCTGGATGTCCAGCGGCTGGCTTTTGCCGTTGAGTTCCAGGGTGCCCTTGATCGGCTGGTTGGCGGGCACGGGCAGGTAGTCGGACACGGCATTCGGTCCTTCCAGTTTGAGGCTTGTCCGAGAGCCTTCGGCCAGCAGCTGCAAGGGTCGGTCGGCAGCGTTGATAACACGCAGGAAGGCCGAGTCCTGATCCGGGCCCGTCGGGTACAGGGCAATGTCGGCGGCTTGGGCGTGCAGGCTCAGCATCAAGGGCGCGAACAGCGCCCAGCCACATGCGGATCGGGTCATTTGCCGGCTCCTGTACTGCTGACGGTGTCGGCGGGTTCCATTTGAAAATCGGGCATAGCGACTCCTCCCCCGTCGTTCACCTGCAGGCTCAATATTAATTTTGTTCGGGGTCGTGTTCGGGACACATGGCGCTGCGCTGGGTAAAGTCATGACCGCTTGCCTGGCCAGGTGTGTTTCACCTGGGCATCCACCCAAAGCGATGCCCTGACGCCTCCATTGCATGCGCCGCCCTCCGTGACTGGATGCGACAGGCGGAGGCTCCAGGTTTTGGTGTTCAGCTATGCTTTCAGCACTTTGTTCAAGAAATGGATTTCACCATGAGCAGCGTAAGAAAGCCGACACAGCGAGAAATCTCCGATGCCTTGGAACTTAGCGAAAGCGAGGTCGCGCTGTACGTTGCAGACGTAGAGGAAAAGGCCGATGGGTCGGGGCACTGGATTTTTTTCAGTTTGTTAACGCCTAACGACGTACTGTTCTGGCTCAGGGTCGGTAACAACCTGAGACTTGAAACAGATGCCATAAACCTCCTCTGGACAAAACAATCACCGAGTATCGCTCGGTAGGTCTCCGGGATCGCGCTTTAACTCCGCCAGGCTCTTGTCCTTAAATGCTCGCGACAACTTTTTGCTTGTCTCATAAGGTGTCGTGACATTCCCTTGCATCCATGCCGCTGTATCGTAGTCTGAATTGATCAGGTTGATCAGCAGCCGTTGGTGAATGTCCTGCTGGTTGTTGATGCCATGTTCTTTCATCACCCGCTGAGGTCCGGTTTGAACATGCTGGCAACTTCAAGCGTGAATTTTTCGATGCCCGGCGCGGCGTTTTTTGGCTGCTTCCTTCTATCGCTTCCTGCGCTATCAGATGGCTTGCTCCGTCAGCTCCTGCTGTTTTGCAGCCCAAGCGGAGTAACTTGCGATGGACTGGCGCGGGCCCAAGGAATTGGCGCTATCACCGGCGGCGATCAAGGACTGATCGCCTTGATCGCGAGCCATTGCTTCGTGAAAGAGGTCTCAGCCATGAATCAGAGACTTAAAGCTCATTCAGAGTTTATTATTTGGATAAGGCAGTAACCACGACTTCTTACTGAACGGAGGAGGTTGTCGCCTTTAGTGATCTTCTTGAATTTCGCTTGCAGTCTACTGAGGCACATGGGCAATCCTTTGTAATTATAAGGGTCTTTATTTAACTTCATAAGGATTTCCTCGTTGCTGATAACGCGCTCCTCGCTGCTTGTTAATAAGTCAAGCACTGCGCATTCCATGCGAGTTAAATTGATAATCGTTAGATTGTTAGAAAGCAGGCGTTGGGGTTTGTTGAACACCCAGGTTTGTAACTTTGGCATATTGATGCGATCAGATACACGCGTAGAACCGCGCTGGTCGATCCAGGCAGCAACCTCATCGATAGTATGTTCGAGGGCAATAAAGTCTTCGTCGGAAGGATTGAGCGGGGCGGGGGTAAGATCGTTTGGCATCGCGCTTTCTCCATGCACAAGAAAAGCGTAGCACCAAGAAGTGCGCCCACTGTAAGTAGTGCGCGAAAAAAAACCGCAAGGGCGGACTTAAAGGGGTCGAGGACCACTGAAGGATGCCAGTGATTGCCGAGCAAGGTCTTCAGCATTCGGTGAGTCACTGCTGCCGCCAACTCTGCCGACTGGCGTACAAACAAGTGGCTGACCGTCACCAGTTCAGGCCGTAGCACTGCCACGTCGCCGCTTTCCTGCTTGGAAAAGTCCAGAGTGAAACTCTCGAAACTCTCGAAGCTTTCAAGAAGTATGAAAAAGAAGATGGGGAGCCAGGGGGGGGCACTCCGCCCCGACCCCTTTTTATTTTGAGTGTTCGGCTGGCATCCTTGGCAGTCAGCGACTCGAGATCTTTGAAAAAATACCGCGTCGCGTTGAATCAGTCTCGCTGATCAGGACGGCTACTCCAGTAGCATTAGTTGGCCAACATCACCCGCTTGAATTTTGCTTTCGAAAGCTGCGACCCGTAATTTCTAAGTGGAGTTTCCACAAATTGGTAGGAAAACTCTGCAGTCACTCCAGTTAGTGCTAGCGCTATGAGGACGGCAAATATTTTATCGGTTTCAAGTGTGAGATCCGTATACCCTGACTGAAGGCATATTTCTCTTACAATTGCAAATATGGGGTTGTGAACAAGATAAATGGAGTAAGAGCGCGATCCGATGTAAATGGCGATCTTTCGGAGGCGGCCATGTGAGCCCGTAAGGTTTAGATTTCCCGAACACAGAAGCACAACCAGGCTTGAAGTGATCGCGACAAGTCCCATGTAGTAGGGGGTCCAGCCGATTTTTGCTGTGATGATGGGTAGGGGGATGCAGATCAATAATGCAAGTTGTAATGTTTTTTTCTTGTTGGCAGAGAAAATACTTGATATCCGCTGTGGGTAGTAATGCCAGGCCAACGCGATTAGGGTGCCGTAAAGCAATGCGTCACTTCGAATAAACCAAAGCAATGTACCCCACGGACGTATCTGCGTGGAATGGTAAATTGCCACTGCAAGAAAAGGGATGATCAATAATTTGCGATTAGGGACGAAGAACAGAATGATGGGGAGAATTACATAGAACTGTTCTTCTAGCGACAAGCTCCAGTAGTGCCATAGTGGAGTTACGCTGTTTGAGTTTTTAGTGTACCAGATGTATATATTTTGGATATTCAACATGCCGAATGTCCAGGAATTTACCATGTTCTCTTGTGAGCCAAATGTCCTGGAGACGTCAAAGGTAAATGAAATTGCCAGCGTTATGGTCGACCAGAAGATCGCTGCGGGCCACAATCGAAACAACCGCCTTGTCCAAAAAGATCCGGCAAAACGCAGGAACTGATCTTGCTGGTTCAATGCTTTTATCAATGATGTCGTTATAAGGAATCCGGAAATGCAGAAGAATAAATCTACCCCTCCACCCAGCCAGAAATAGGTAGTCCATTTAAACCAATCCGGATTTAAAAGACCGAGATGGGCAACGAAAGTAATAGCGATGGCATAGGCTCGCAACACCTCGATGTCCAGATTCTTTGTTTCGCTAACGGAGGGTGTCATGCGCTACCTGCGAATCAAGAAGGTTTTATTTTTTTCGGCGCGCGATTCTATAAGCTAAGCCATGCGCTGTCGATAAGTCGGTGGCCAGTCGTTTTTCTTCAGGACGATCCACATTCGAAGCGATGCGGACTTGAGCATCACACCGCAGTAATTGCTGCAAATCTTCCCCCGTGGCCGGCGACTGATTCGGCTTTTTACGCCCGCTCTAAACCCGCCTGTTCCCGATTTCAGCATGGTGTCGCCAGGCGCGTAGTCGTGCGTGCACCATGACATCAAGGATGTACGCAGTGTTACGGGGGGCGACTCCCCCCAAGAAATATTACTTTTTCGTCGATTTACTGCTGGAAGGAATATGCAGGTAAGACATCACACTCTCGGTCAGCTCTGTCGCCAGCTTGACGGCTTCTTTATTGCGAGCCATCACACCCGCCACCAATCCTTCGATCAATGCGAGCACGGCGATGTTGGAGCTGGTCAATACTGGATGGTCGGCGGGGGCAAATAGCACGTGTTCGGCAATGCTGGTGAGAGGCGATGCGGGTGAGTCGGTGATTGCCAGCACCGAGGCGCCGCGCTCATTGGCAAAACGTGCGAGTTGCAGGGTGTCGAGGGAATAGCGCGGCAGGGAGATCGCCAGCAATACATCCTGATCGGTGATTGCGGCCAGACGGTAAGCGGCGTTTTCGTTGCCGCCTTCCATGCTGATGGCGGTGGCGTCCGCACAGAAGGGCATCAGGGTCGAGGCGGCCAGACCGGCGAAGTAGACGCTGTTGCCAAAGCCGAGGATGTAGATTTTACGCGCTTCGGTCAGGCGGGTGACGAACGCTTCAAAGGCATCTTCATGGTTGTTGGTCGCCGCCGTGGCGAGGTTGCTGCTGGCGCTCTGGATTTGCTCATGCAGGCCAAACGCGCCGCCCGGGCGATGGGCAAGTTCGTTGCGCAGCTTGTCGACCGGCGACACCATTTGCTGCAACGTTGCGACCAGCTCGGCCTTCATGCCGCTGTAACCACCGAGGTTCAGCGCTTTGGCCAGGCGGTTGACGGCGGCGGGTGAGGTCAATGTTTCGTGAGCCATCTCCTCGATGGTCAGCGTCGCGGCTTTGAGCGGGTGACGCAGGATAAAGTCCGCCACCTTGCGCAGTGACGGCGGTAGTTCGGAAACGATTTCCGTCAGTTTGCGCATGACCGGCGCGGCATAGACAGTGGTGTCTTTCGATGGGGTTGGCATATCCGGCTCAACATTTCCTGAAGGTGAGAGAAGGGCTGTGCCTGATGCCCTGACAAGGTTGGCTGGAGTGTATCCGAAGCCAACCTTGTCAGGGCAGCGCCGAGCAGTGGGCGGCGCTCTTACTTCAAACTCCCGGCCAGAAACTGCTGGAGGCGTTCGGACCGCGGGTTGACCAGCACTTCACGCGGATTGCCGCGCTCTTCGACCAGCCCCTTGTGCAGAAACACCAGTTGATTGGAAACCTCGCGGGCAAAGCCCATTTCGTGGGTCACGACCACCATGGTGCGACCTTCGAGTGCGAGATCCTGCATGACTTTAAGTACTTCGCCGACCAGTTCGGGGTCGAGTGCCGAAGTCGGTTCATCGAACAGCATCACTTCAGGTTCCATGGCCAGTGCACGGGCAATCGCCACGCGCTGCTGCTCACCACCGGACATATGCGCCGGCCAGGCGTCCATGCGGTGCGCCACGCCGACTTTGTTCAGGTAGTGCTCGGCTTTTTCCCGGGCTTCTTTCTTGTTAATGCCCAGCACATGCACCGGAGCTTCCATGACGTTTTCAAGGGCGCTCATGTGCGACCAGAGGTTGAAGTGCTGAAACACCATCGATAGCCGCGAACGCATGCGCTGCAGCTGCCTGGGTTCGGCAGCCTTGAGCCCGCCGAGTTTATTGGTCACCAGTTTGAGCTGTTCGCCATTGAGTACGATGTTGCCAGCGTTGGGCTGCTCCAGCAGGTTGATGCAACGCAGGAAGGTGCTTTTGCCAGAACCACTGGAGCCGATAATACTGATGACGTCACCGGCTTTCGCTTCCAGGGACACGCCCTTGAGCACTTCGTGGGCGCCGTAGCTTTTGTGAAGATCCTGAATTTCAAGTTTGTACATGGTTTCAACTCTCTGGAGTCAGTCGCTGAGCAAGCGGCCTTGGCGAATGGCGGTACTGCCGGCCACTTTGGCGAGCCACAAACCGGGCTGGGCAAAGCGCAGACGTTCACGGGCATAAAGGATGCCGTCAGTGCTGGCGTGCACCACGCTGTGCTGATCGGTCAGCGGATCAATCACTTCGAAGAGTGGATCGCCGACCTTGACGTGGGCACCCAACGGTTGCAGATAACTGACCACCCCCGGGTGCGGCGCATAGGCATACTGCGCGCCGGCGAACGGTGTCGCTTCACAACGGCTCGGTGGCGCGGCAGGCCAGTCTCCGTTGATCAGGCCTTGCTCGGCGAGATAGCCGAGAATGGCTTGTGCACTGTCGACGCATTGCTCGCGCTCGGTGTCGGCCATGCCGCGCAATTCAATCGTGGTGGCCACGCACGCCAGCGGAATACTGGCTTGCGCAAAGCGCTCGGCCAGGTGCAGCCAGGGGATTGCGCAGGCTTCATCGAAGGCGTTGCCTCCCGCGGCCTCGGCCAGCAGGGCCACGCCGGCGCCGAGGCGGGCGGCCAATGAGCGCAAGCGTGGCCAGTTTTGCGGCATGGCATACAGCAGCATGATCGACTCGAAGTCGCAGTGCAGGTCCAGTACTACATCGGCATCACAGGCATGCTGCATCAACAGACGCCGCAAGCCATCGAGTTCCGATGTCGGTGTCGGCATGTTTGTGAGGGCATCGATCATGGCGCGGCGGATCAGTGCGATGTTGGCGTTGGCATCGTCGCCCAGTTGACCTTCCAGTTGCTGCGCCACGACCTCGGCGAGCTCCGGGAAGTCGCGATTGAAGTTCTTCCCGCTGGAGAATTCAAAGCGCCCCTGATGGGTGGCCTGGAACATCTGGGCGATACCAATCGGATTGGCCATCGGCACCAGCTCGATCACTCCGCTCAGGCGACCTTGCTCTTCCAGTTCTTGCAGACGGCGCTTGAGTTCGACAGCGACGCGCATCCCCGGCAGCTCATCGGCATGCAGGGATGCCTGGATGTAGGCCTTGCGCGTCCCGCTACCAAAACGAAACAGCGACAACTTTCGTTCTGTGCCCGATGCACTCCACGGCAAAAGGTATTGAATGTGCTTCATAAAGCTCCTTAGTGCTTGCGCGGTGCCAGATAGGCCAGCCAGCGGCGCTCGGCCAGCTTGAACAGACGAACCAGGATGAAGGTCAGGGCCAGGTAGATGAGGCCGGCAGTGATGAACGCCTCGAACGGCAGATAGAAACGCGAACTGACGGTTCGCGCGGCTCCGGTGATATCCACCAGCGTGACGATGGACGCCAGGCTGGTGGTCTGCAGCATCATCAGCACTTCGTTGCTGTACTGCGGCAGCGCCCGGCGCAAGGCCGACGGCAGGAGGATGCGGCGGTACAAGGTCAGGCGCGACATGCCCATGGCTTTGGCGGCTTCGATCTCGCCGTGGGCCGTGGCCTTCAAACTGCCGGCCAGGAGTTCCGCACTATAGGCGCTGGTATTGATTGCGAAAGCCAGGCAGGCACAAAAGGTGGCGCTGGACAGATATGGCCAGAACGCGCTTTGGCGTACCGCTTCGAACTGCGCCAACCCGTAGTAGATCAGGAACAATTGCACCAGCATCGGGGTGCCGCGAATCACGTAGGTGTAGAGCCAGGCCGGGAAGTTGATCAGCGGTGATCGGGATACGCGCATCAGCGCTATGGGAACCGCGAGCACCAGGCCGGCGGCCAAGGAAATCAGCAGCACCTTCAGGGTCACCCATGCGCCGTTGAAATACAGCGGCAGGTTTTCCCAGATCAGGTTGTAGTCGAGAATCATGGGTGTGCTCCTTGTCACAGTTCGGCGGCTTTGATGCCGACCGAGTAGTGTTTTTCCAGATAGCGCAGCACCAGCAATGACACGCTGGTCAGCATCAAGTAGAGCGCGGCAACCGCGAGGAAAAACGTGAACGGCTCATGGGTGGCGTCCGCTGCGTTTTTGGCTTTGAACATCATGTCCTGCAAACCGATCACCGAGATCAGCGCGGTGGATTTGGTCAGCACCAACCAGTTGTTGGTGAACCCGGGAATGGCGAAACGAATCATCTGCGGCACCAGAATTCGCCAGAACACCTGGGCGCCATTCATGCCATAGGCCGCGCCAGCCTCGCCCTGACCTTTAGGGATCGCCATGAAGGCGCCACGAAAGGTCTCCGAGAGATAGGCACCGAAAATGAAACCCATGGTGCAGACGCCTGCGATGAAGGGATTGATGTCGATGTACTGGGTGTAACCGAGTGCGAGGGCAATGCGGTTCATCAGATCCTGGCCGCCGTAGAAGATCAGCAGGATCAACACCAGGTCAGGAATACCGCGAATCAGGGTTGTATAACCTTCGCCCAGGACCGCCAGCCATTTAAACGGCGACAAACGAAAGGCCGCGCCGATCAGTCCCAGGGAAATGGCCATGGTCATGGAGGTCAGGGCCAGATTAATGGTCAGCCAGGCGCCATCGAGAATGCTCGATCCGTAGCCGTGGAGCATGATGAAATTCCTCAAGCGAGCGCCGGGAGGCGCGCGAGACAAGCCAAAAGCGGCGCCCGCAAGGGGCCGGCGCCAGGGTTTCGGAGTAAGGCTTATTCGCCGTAGATATCGAAGGCGAAGTACTTGCCCATCACTTGCTGGTACTTGCCATTGGCGCGGATCGCGTCAATCGCTGCACTCAGGCGTGCAGCGTTCGCACTGTCGCCTTTTCGCACCGCGATCCCGGCGCCTCTGCCGAAGTATTTCGGATCGTTGATGTCTGGTCCTGCCAGCACGAAACCTTTACCTAATGGTGTTTTGATAAAGCTCTCATCGGTGTTGACGATGTCTGCAAGCGTGGCGTCCAGACGACCCGACGCCAGATCGAGGAAGGCTTCATTTTGCGAGGAGTAGCGCACGACCTCGACACCGGCTTTCTCAAGCTGCTCGGTGGCGAAACGGTCATAGGTCGAGGAGCGTTGCACGCCGAGTTTCTTGCCTTTGAGATCGACCAGCGGGTCGTTGATCACGTTGCCGGACTTCATCGCGAACTTGCCCGGCGTGTGGTAGTACTTTTTGCTGAAATCGACCGACTTCATACGGTCTTCAGTGATCGACATCGACGACAGAACAGCATCGATCTTGCGCACTTTCAACGACGGGATCATGCCGTCGAATTCCTGGATGACCCACTCGCATTTGACCTTCATCTCTTCGCACAGAGCGTTGCCAATGTCGTAATCGAAGCCACTGACGTTGCCCTCTGGCGTCTTGAAGGAGAAGGGTGGGTAGGCGGCTTCGATACCGATACGCAGGCTGTCGTCGTCGGCGTGTGCCAGCAAGCTTGCGACGCACAGTGCCAGAGCACCTAGAAGTTCTGTCTTGTACATATTGTTGACTCCTTGGATGGGACGTTTGGGTGGTAGGGAGGGCTGCCGTCCGGTCTGGCAATGTGGACTGTCCCGATGATTCACGAGGGTATAAATGACATAATAAAAATCATAAATCAATCATAGTGAAAAAAAACATATCAAAACGAGGCGGCATGCAGGGTACTGGTGGACAGTAACCCCACCTATGCCACCGAACCTTTGAACAAAAAACGGGCGCCGATAAGGCGCCCGTTTTTTCATTCCGGTATCAAGGTTTTTGCGCTGTCGGGATAAGCTCACACTGGATTCTGGTCCAGCCCGGCATACCTGTCGTTCAGTGCAACTATAAGAAAATGCCAGCCAGGCTG
>NZ_JBFUHS010000017.1:0-122326 GCF_056402255.1 Pseudomonas sp. P4_B4 | reverse complement strand
ACCATAGAGCGTTGGAACCACCTGATCCCATCCCGAACTCAGCAGTGAAACGATGCATCGCCGATGGTAGTGTGGGGTTTCCCCATGTGAGAGTAGGTCATCGTCAAGATTAAATTCCGAAACCCCTATCTGCGTATGCAGGTAGGGGTTTTGTTTTTTTCCGCAGGAAAGTTCGTACAGCAACAGCTCGTGTCTCGTTTTGGTTCTCAAAAGGACGTCCTTAGAGGAAATCGGGCTAAAGTGACCGCACGGTTTTTGCTATGGTGCAGCTCGTTTTTTAACGGACTGATTTCAAGCCTACGGATCGGCGCGTCCTTCATAGTCAAAGAGTTGCTGTAGAAATGCCCGAACCGATACCCATCAAGGACCACGAGAAAGAGACACGGCTGGTCAATAAAAGGCTGATGGCCTGCGGCTTGTTCGTTGCCGCTGTCACCTGTGCGCTGGTAGTGCGCATGTATGTCCTGCAAGTAGTCGAGTTCGACTATCACTCGACCATCTCCGAAAACAATCGCGTACATGTCCTGCCGATTACACCGACCCGCGGGTTGATCTATGACCGCAACGGCGTACTTCTCGCAGACAACCGTCCCAGCTACAACCTGACCATCACTCGCGAACGTGCTTCCGATATAAACGAAGAGTTGGACGAGGTAGTCAATCTCCTGCACTTGCCTGCTGAAGACCGTTCGCAGTTCGACAAGGCGATGAAGCAGGCACGTCATCCGTTCGTCCCCGTGACGTTGTTCTATGAGCTGAGCGAAGAGCAAATTGCCGTACTCGCCGTCAACGAGTTCCGCCTGCCGGGCCTTGATGTAGAGCCGCAGTTCGTTCGACACTATCCGTTGGGCGAGCACTTCGCTCATTCGGTCGGCTACGTCGGACGTATCAACGAGAAAGAGTCAAAGGCTCTGGATACGGTCGAGTACCGAGGTACCCAATCCATCGGCAAGACCGGGATCGAAAAATTCTACGAGACGCAACTGCACGGTCATGTCGGTTATGAGGAAGTCGAAACCAATGCCCAGGGCCGCGTGCTGCGAGTGCTCAAGCACACTGACCCGGTGCCCGGCGAAAACATTGTCCTGAGCCTCGACGTCAAGCTTCAGGAAGCCGCCGAACAAGCCCTGGGTGATCGCCGTGGTTCGGTGGTCGCGCTGGATCCGTCGACCGGTGAAGTGCTGGCCATGGTCAGCAACCCGAGTTTCGATCCGAATCTGTTCGTCACCGGTATCAGCTCCAAGGAGTACTCGACGCTACGGGACTCCATCGACCGACCGCTGTTCAACCGTGTGCTGCGCGGTCTCTATGCGCCGGGTTCGACCATCAAGCCGGAAGTGGCAATCGCCGGCCTCGATGCCGGTGTCGTCACGCCACAGACCCGTGTGTTCGACCCCGGTTATTACCAACTGCCGGATTTCGATCACAAGTACCGCAACTGGAACCACAGCGGCGACGGCTGGGTGGATATGGATGCGGCGATCATGCGTTCCAACGACACCTACTTCTATGACCTGGCACACAAGCTTGGTATCGATCGCCTGCACGACTACATGGCCATGTTCGGACTGGGTGAGAAAGTCTCCCTGGACATGAATGAAGAATCCCCCGGCCTGATGCCATCCCAAGCCTGGAAGCGTGCCACCCGTCGCCAGGCCTGGTTCCCGGGCGAGACGGTCATTCTCGGCATCGGCCAGGGCTACATGCAGGTCACGCCGCTGCAGTTGGCCCAGGCCACGGCGCTGATTGCCAACAAAGGCGTGTGGAATCGCCCGCACCTGGCGAAAACCGTGGACGGTGTCGCGCCGGTGGATGAACATCCGATGCCGAACATTCTGCTCAAGGACCCTCGCGACTGGGAGCAGGTCAACCATGGCATGCAGATGGTGATGCACGATGCCCGCGGGATTGCCCGGGCCGCAGCGGCGGGGGCGCAGTACCGTATTGCCGGCAAGAGTGGTACTGCGCAAGTGGTGGCGATCAAGCAGGGCGAACGTTACAACCGGGAGAAAACCCGCGAGCGTAACCGCGACAATGCCTTGTTCGTCGGTTTCGCCCCGGCCGAGCACCCGAAGATCGTGATTTCGGTGATGATCGAAAACGGCGAGGCCGGTGGTCGCGTCGCCGGCCCGGTCGTGCGGGAGATCATGGACGCCTGGCTACTCGATCAGGACGGGCACCTCAAGCCGCAGTACGCAGCGCCGAGCAAGGCACCGGGCGATCCTCACGTCTGAACCCTTCCTGGCTTCACAGCACAGGCTCACGGATGCTGAGCATGTGCTGGAAGCTCTCTAGGAACACCGTTTCGGCCTGGCTCATCTTCTGTTCGCGATTCCACAACAGCTGGATATCGAAATCCACCACCCCGTCTTCCGGTGGCAAGCGCCAGAGCAGACCTTGCTCGACATCCCGGCGCACCAGATGGGTGGGCAAGGCGCCGATGCCGTAACCTGCGCAGATCAGGCGGTAAATTTCTTCGAAACTGGTGGAAGAGGCGACGATTTTGCCGGTGAAACCTTGCTGGTCGCGGAACAGCGTCAGGGGTGAAAGATTGCCGCCCAATTGATCGCTGGTGAAGCTGACAAAATTTTCCGCCGCCAGTTGGTTCAGGGTCAGGTTCTCTTGCCCGAACAGCCGGTGACGCTGGCCACAAAAGTAAGCATACGTCTCTCGAAACAATACCCGTTGTTCCAGCCGCGGCTGTGGCAAGCGGCACAGGCCAACTCCGATGGTCGCAGTCTTTTGCAGCAGCGAACTGATGATGTTCGAACTGCCCATCACCTCGACTTCCAGCTCGATTTTCGGATGGGTTTCATGGAAATCCGCGAGGAAATCATCGTAATGCCGCGCCTGCACACCGCTGACGGTGAGGATGCGGATCTTGCCCACCACGTCGTCGTGACGGCTCTCCACCACCGTCCCCAGGCGTGAAATGTCCCCATAGATATCCGCCGCTATGCGTAGGACTTCTTCCCCGGTTTCCGTCAGGTCAAAGCGTCGCCCACTGCGGGCAATCAACACGCATTCCAGTTGTTCTTCCAGTCGTTTCAGCGCCTGGCTGACTGCCGACTGGGTGATGTGCAGTCGCGCGGCGGCGCGGCTCATGCTGCCTTCCTGGCCGATGACCAGATAGGTGCGCAGCAGGTTCCAGTCGAGGCGGTCATTGAGAAAGCGCCGGCCGACCCACGGGTTGGAAATGGAAGGCATAAAACCTCATGCAGTAGCAGTGCTAATAGTAAAGATAAGGATTTGAAAATTGACTAATCCTGGCATGGAAGCGATAAAGCCCACAAGCGCCATAGAGTGCACCGTCATCAGCCTTAACACCTGCCCAAAAACTATAAGTACACAGGGTCCTTGCATGCACACTACTCCCCAACCGCGCCGAGCCGCGGCCGCTGCCTTCATTGGCACGACCATCGAGTTCTACGACTTCTACATCTACGCCACCGCGGCGGCGCTGGTCCTTGGGCAAGTGTTCTTCCCCAGCAGCGACCCGGTCATGAGTACCCTCGCGGCGTTCGGCAGTTTCGCTGTCGGGTTTATTGCGCGGCCGATGGCCGGGATGGTGTTCGGTCATCTGGGCGATCGTCTCGGGCGCAAGAAGATGCTGTTGGTGACCATGGCCTTGATGGGCATCGCCACCGCGGGTATTGGCCTGTTGCCGAGCTATGCCAGCGCCGGCATCTGGGCGCCCATTGGCCTGATCGTGCTGCGTTTGATCCAGGGCATTTCGGTCGGTGGCGAGTGGGGTGGGGCGGTGTTGATGGCCAGCGAGCATGCGCCGGCCAAGCGCAAGACCTTCTATGCCTCGTTCGCGCAACTGGGCAGCCCGGCCGGATTGTTGCTGGCACTGATCGCTTTCCGACTGGTGACGTCCCTTGAGCCTGAGGAGTTCCTCGCCTGGGGTTGGCGCCTGCCGTTCCTCGCCAGCGGCGTGTTGATGATGGTCGGCCTGTTGATCCGCTCCGGCGTTCACGAGTCGCCGGAATTCGCCAAGGCCAGGGACAACAACGAGACCGCCAAATACCCTGTGATGGAGGTGATCCGCACCTGCTGGCGGCAGATCCTGTTCGCCGCTGCTGCCGTGACCATCGGCTCGGCCGGGTTCTTCTTCACCAACACCTTCATGATCACCTATGTCACCCAATACCAGGGCATTGCCCGTTCGACGATTCTCGATTGCCTGTTTCTGGTGACCGTCATCCAGTTGCTCTCGCAACCGCTCTCGGCGCTGATCGCCGAACGTATCGGCGAAGGTCGTTTTCTCAAATGGGTCGCGCTACTGTGCATGGTCACGCCATATCCGATGTTCCTGCTGGTAGGCACGCAGGACATTGTGTTCATGACAGCCGGCATTGCCCTGGCGGTGGTGATTCTCTCGGCGCTGTACGCGGTGATCGCTGGCTACATGACCCAGGCCTTCCCGGTGCACCTGCGCTACTCGGGCATTTCCATCGCCTACCAATTGGCTTGCGCCGTGGCCGGCGGCACCACGCCGCTGATCGGCACCCTGCTGGCCAGCAAGTTTTCCGGACAATGGTTGCCGCTGGCGGTGTTCTTCACCTTGCTCTCGGCCCTGTCCCTGATCGGTGTTTGCGGCCTGGCCCGCCTGCGCGCCAACCCGGTCGTCACCCACGCTGCTAAAGAGGTGTATTCGTGAGTAAACCTGCACACATCGACCCGGTTGAATGGCAAGCCCGTTGTGAACTGGCTGCGCTGTATCGACTGGTCGCACACTTTCGCATGACCGACCTGATCGACACCCACATCACCCTGCGGATTCCGGGGCCTGAGCATCATTTTCTGATCAACCGCTACGGGGTGATCTTCGACCGCATGCGCGCCTCGGACCTGGTGCGCATCGACCAGGATGGGCGGGTGGTCGACCCGGAGTACACAGGCCATCGGGTCAACGCCGCCGGCTTCGTGATTCACTCGGCGATCCACATGGCGCGTCCGGACTTGAACTGTGTGATCCACACCCACACGGCGGCCGGCATGGCGGTCGCGGCGCAGAAGCAGGGCTTGCTGCCGATCACTCAGCACGCGCTAAAGTTCTACGGCAAGCTGGCCTATCACACCTACGAAGGCATCGCGCTGTCGCTGGATGAGCGCGAGCGGTTGATTGCCGATCTCGGCCCGCACCGGGCGATGATCCTGCGCAACCACGGATTGCTGGTGGGTGGTTCGGGCGTGGCCCAGGCGTTTCAGGAAATCCACTTTCTGGAGCGCGCCTGTCAGGCCCAGGTGCAGGCGCTGGCCGGTGGTTCCGCTTTGCATTACCCGTCGCCGGAAGTGTGCGGGCACACCGCCGAACAGTTTGACCGTGATGAGCAGGACAACATCATCGACCTGGCCTGGGAGGCCGCCCTGACCCTGATCGAATCCCAGCGCGAGTCCTATCTGTCATGAACACTGTGGTTCTGCTGTCTCGCGACACCTTGCTGCTCAAGCAGTTGCAGGCGGCGTTTGCCCGCAGTGCGCCGCAACTCACTGCCGTGCTGGCCGATGATCCCCGGGCCGCCAATGCGCAGATGGCGGCGTGCTGGTTTCCCTTGCCGGGCAGTCTCGGCGCGTTGCCGAACCTGCAGGTGATTCACTCGGTGGCCGCCGGTATCGATCACCTCGATCACGATCCGTCATGCCCGGACCTGCCGGTTTGCCGTGTGGTCGACCCGGGCCATCGCCAAGGCATGACCGAGTACGTGCGCTGGGCGGTGATTCACTATCACCGCGGTTTCGATCAGGTGTTGGCGCAACAGCGGGAGCAACGCTGGGAGCGGCCGCTGCAACGGGCGGCGGAGCAGTTCAAGGTCGGAGTAATGGGGCTCGGATCGCTGGGCAGCGCGATTGCTCTGGACCTGGTCGCGGCAGGTTACGACGTGCGCGGCTGGTCACGGCGCGGCAAGGACTTGCCGGGTGTGCGCACGTTCGCCGGGGCTGATGCGTTGCATCCGTTTCTCGATGGCGTCGAGTTACTGATCAACCTGTTGCCCCTCACCCGCGAAACCCGCAGGATTCTCGGACGAGCCACTTTCGAGCAGCTCGCCAACGGCGCGGCACTGGTCAACTGTGGCCGGGGCGGTCATTTGAACATCGATGACCTTGAACAGGCCTTGGCGAGCGGGCAATTGCGCGGCGCCTTGCTGGATGTCTTCGAACAGGAACCGCTGCCGGTCGATAGCCGGCTCTGGACAATGCCCGGTGTCACCATCACCCCGCACATGGCTTCAGCGGCCTCCCATGACTGTATTGCCGAGCAAGTGGCGGAGAACTTTCGTCGATTGAGTCGCGGCGAACCGTTATTGAACTGTGCCGACCGATTGCTCGGTTATTAAACGTAACGTCAATCCACCTATAAGTTGTGCCTTGCAAACTCGCCCACCTGGTTGGGCGAGCCATAACAACAACCTTCGCCTCAACCGTTTTACTGCCAGTCAAAACAAGCAGGCCGTCACGCTCCAACCGTCGAATCCAAAGCCGGCAACCACAAGACGCTTGAAGAATGGATGAAGCCTCATGCGTAGGTGAGGGCTTTTTCTTCCAGCAGTTCCTCATACAAGGACGCCCATTTGCGACCCATTTCGTCCGCGGTGAACAGATTTTGATAGCGGGCCTGCGCCTTCTCGCCCATTTGCGCCGCCAGCACCGGGTTTTCCCAAAGCGTACGCATCGCCTCACGAAACGCCGATGGATTGCTCGGCGGCACCACGAGTCCGGTCTTGTTATGGATGTTGATGTAACTGGTGCCGGTGCCAATCTCACTGGAGATCATCGGTTTGCCATACATCGCGCCTTCCAGCAGCGAAATGCCGAATGCTTCGGAGCGCAGGTGCGATGGGAACACGATGGCGTAGCTCAGTTGCAGCAGCGCCACTTTGTCCTCGTCCCCCAGACGCCCGAGGAAGTGAACATTGCGTAAACCCAAGGCAGCCGCCTGGGCATGCAGTTCTACTTCCAGTGGGCCGGCACCGACAATCACCGTCGGGTAATCCAGGTCCTTCAGGGCGTCGAGCAGGATGTGCAAACCTTTGTAGTAGCGCATCACACCGACAAACAGAAAAAACTTGTCGCCGAGTTGTTGTCGCCAGTGGGCCGTTCGATCACTGTCAGGCTGTGGGTAACCTGCCTTGTTCAGTCCATAGGGAATCACTCGGGTCTTGTCCTGAAACTGTTGCAGCACATCACTGGTGTGCAGGTAATTGGGTGATGCTGCGACGATCCGGTCGGCGCTGTGCAGAAAGCGATTCATCAGCGGCCGGTAAAGTTTGAGCAGCTGTTTCTGGCGGATAATGTCCGAGTGGTACGTCACCACGCTGGGTTTGTTCAGGCCGCTGGTGAAATGTACCAGGTCCATGAACGGCCATGGAAAGTGGTAATTGACCACGTCGGCCTCGGCTGCCAGCTCGCGAAACTGTTTGAAGACGCTCCAGGAAAACCCGGTGGAGGCGAACTGAATGTCGAGCCTGGCTCGATGGACTTCATGTTGGGCGATCTGCATCACCGGCGGTGTCGGATCGGCACTGAGTGTCAGCACCTTGCCTTCAACGCCGTGCAGGGCACCGCTTTCGCACAACTGGAAAATCACTTGTTCGATCCCGCCGACCGAGTCAGGCAGGTACGTCTTGAAAAAATGAAGAACTCGCATTCAACCTCCCATTGCCTGGCGGTAAGCGCTGGCCGTGACTTGCGCGCAGCGTTCCCAGGTAAAAAGCCTTGCCTGTAGCAATCCGGCCTCTCGGCATGCCTGCCAATGCGCTAGATCCTCGATCAGACGACTCATTGCATCGCACAAGCCGTCGGTTTCATCCGGTTCAACATAGTTACCTGCAGAGCCTGCCACTTCGGGCATGGCCGAACGTCTGGTCAGAATGACCGGTGTGCCGCAGGCCATGGCCTCCAGCACCGGCAGGCCAAAACCTTCGTAAAGCGATGGAAAAATCAATGCCCGGGCACCGGCCAGTAGCTGTGCAACGTGCTCGTCAGGCAGATAGCCGAGCAAACAGACATGACCGCAGGACAGGGCCTGGTGCAATTCTTCGCTGAACTGCTCGCGCTGCCAGCCGGCCATGCCGACGATCAGCAATGGAAAACGCTGACGGACTGATTCCGGCAATCGGGCATGGGCGCGCAGGGCGAGGGACAGATTCTTGCGCGGTTCCAGGGTACCGACACAGAGGAAGTATTCCCGCGCTACGACGCCATGGGTCTTGAGTACGGCGTCGATAGCCTCAGGGGACCGCGGGCGAAAACGCGCGGCTACACCCAGCGGTGCGACGACAAATCGCTCGGCCGGTAATCCGAAATGCGCCTGGGCTTCGTCAGCAATGTATTGCGAGACGGTAAGAATCAGGCTTGCCTGTCGCACGCCGTCGGCCACGCGCCGTTCGATTTCTCGCAAGCGCGCCGGTGGCTGCGTTTGCGGATAGTGCAGGTGAGTCAGGTCATGCAGGGTGATGACGGTCGGGCCGTCGAACGACAGCGGCCACAAACTTGGTTCGTGGTAAAGGTCGATGGCTTGCCCGCGGCCTTGATCGAAGCGTTTCTGCTCCAGCCACCGTCGGGCCTGATAGGCCCCCGGAATTTGCCGCAGCAATGGTGTCAGTCGGGAATAACCGGGCATGGCCGCTTCAGGCAGCACAGCACTCCAGCCCCAGCCATGAAACAGCGCCAGTTCAATATCCGGCTCACCCGCCAGGGCGTTCGCCAGTTCGGCGACGTAGTGGCCGATGCCGGTGCGCGGGGCCTGGAGGATGCGGGCGTTAAGGGCAATGCGCATGCTGACTCTCAGGCACCTTCGCATCGCTGTGCAGGTTGCGCTGGATGCGTCCGACCAGTTGCGCACTCGCCTCGCGCCAGCTCAGCCAACGCCAGTTATCCAGGTTGAGGGGGGCGGGAAATGCGCCGCCGCTTTCCATGTCGGTGACCAGGTCGGCCAGGTTCTGCGGGTCGGCGAGGTCGAAATACGCCATGTACCCGCCACCGATTTCGCGGAACACCGGGATGTCGCTGGCCATTGCCGGCAGGCCTCGCTGCATGGCTTCCACCAGCGGCAAACCGAACCCTTCGACGTAGGAGGGGAACACCAGCGATGTCGCGTGGCAATAGGCGTGTTCCAGGCTCTTGTCCGAGAGTGTGTTGAGCATGAACAAGCGCTGGTTCAATTGTGGATGCTGGCGGATACGCTCGATCAGCGCCTCGCACTTCCAGCCAATCTTGCCGACGATGCACAACCGGGCTTTGGACCCGGCCGCCCAGGCGCGCTCGAACGCGTCCAGCAGATACGCATGGTTCTTGCGCGGCTCGATGGTGCTGACCATCAGAAACACAGGGTCCGGCGTCTTGAACATCTGCAGCAGCCCCGGGTCGACGGCGGACCGGGCATCGGTCAGGTCGAGTTCGGAGCCGAGGTGAAAGTAGTCGAACCAGCGTTGCTGCACCTGCGTGGAGCCGATCCTGCGGGTCATCTCCTGGCGAACCTGGTCGCGGATGGTGGTCGAGATCGCCACGTAACCATCGGCGGTGCGGGCGATCCAGTCGAACCATTCGTTGAACACCTTCACCAATCCTGCGTCGCAGAACTGCGGGTGGGTCAGGGGAATCAGGTCGTAGACGACCGAAATGATGCCAACCCCGTCACGCTTGAGTTGCTCGGCCAGGGGGAAGAAGTTGGCGTGCCAGGACGAATCCAGCAGCACCAGTTGATCGCCGGCGCGATGCTGCAACGGCACGCAGCGCTCGGGAACCTTCTGGCCCTTGAGTGCCCGATCGAGCAGGCGCATCGGCAGGCTCAGGCAGGCGAACGCGGTGAGGCGACAACCGACATAAAGCACCCGGCGGGCGAACTTCGATGTGCTGAAAGGACGGCGCCGCTCCAGTGCGCGATGGCGCAGCCAGTACAGATTGGCGAACTGTTCCAGCTTCACCCGCAGGCTCACCAGGTCCACTTTGACGGTCGGCAAGGGCGCCAGGCTTTTCACCTCGAACAACGCGCCATTGAGCATCACCACCGGAATGCATTCACGCTGGGTGTCTGCGGCCGGCAATTGCTGAATAACATTACGAACGACCCGTTGAATGCCCGAGTTGGCATCCGGGTGTTCGAAGACGTAGGTACATTCCACCAACAGTCTGGTCATCGTATTTCTCCAATGGATTCCACCCGACTCTCACTGGAACGGGTCACGCTGGTCTGTGCTTCGAGCCAGGAGCAGCCTACGAAGTCCTCCTGGCGATTGTTGATCACGTGGAAGACCAGCCCGTAGTCACGCCATTCGAAATTGCGATCCAGGTGCGAATCCAGCCGCGACAGGCTCAGGGCCACCGAATAGTTGCCCTTGCCCAGGCGCATGTCGAAGGCAAAACGGTAGGTGATGCGTTCGCCGGCACTCAGGTCGGTGAGGGCTTTGTCGACCCGGTGGGTATTGATGCCGTACATGGGCTGCCCGAGGCGATCCTTGATCATGAAACCGAGAATCAGCCGTTCGATGTCCTGGCGTACCTCGACCTGCACTTCCAGGACCATCGCTTGACCGACTTCAGCCACCTCCACCGAACGGCCCTTGGGGTCAAGCAGGCGGACACTGAGAATGCCCGCTTCGCCTGTCCCGGAAATGGTTTGCACCTGCCCGTTGGCGAGCATTTCCTGGCGCACCGTCTGGCCCTCGCGCTGGGCGAGCATGGCGTTGTAGTAGTCCATCACTTCTTCGGGCTTGCCGCGCATGGCCATGCGCCCGTTTTCCAGGAGGATGGCGGTGTCGCAGATCGACTGGATTGCCGAGCGGTCATGGGACACGATCAGCAATGTGGTGCCGGCCTTGCGGAAGTTGCGGATGCGATCAAAGCTTTTGTGCTGGAAGTAGGCGTCACCTACGGACAGCGCTTCATCGACGATCAGGATGTCGGGCCGCCGCGCGGTGGCCACGCTGAACGCCAGGCGCATCTGCATGCCGCTGGAATAGGTGCGAACCGGATGGTCGATGGCCTCGCCGATTTCGGCGAAGCTCTCGATCTGCGGCATCAGTGCTTCGATTTCTTCTACCTGCATGCCGAGCAACTGCCCGGCCATGAAGGTGTTCTGCCGACCGGTGAAGTCCGGGTGGAAGCCCATGCCAAGCTCCAGCAGCGCCGCCACGCGACCTTGCAGCCGGATGTTGCCGCAGGTGGGCTGGGTGGTGCCGGTGATCATCTTCAACAGCGTGCTTTTGCCGGCTCCGTTGACCCCGACGATGCCCACGGCTTCGCCCGGCTGAATCTCGAAATCGACCCCTTGCAGCACCCAGTGCAGTTGATGTCGGGTGCGGGAAAACGGTACCAGCCATTCGAACAGCCGGCTCCAGCGATTCGGGTACTGCTTGTAGGCCTTGCCCAGGCCACTGACACGTATATGTCCCATCAGAGCTCGTCCACCATTTCACCGACACGCTGGCGGAACAGCCGCAGCGCCATCCCACAGAACAACAGGCCGATCACCAGCAACGGCACCAGCGAGTTCCAGTCTGGCCATTGGTTGTAGAGAAACAGGTTCTGGTAGCTGTTCATCAGCGCCGTCATCGGGTTCAGCTCGATAAAGTGCTGGATACCCGGCGGCAGGATCGACAACGGATAAACGATCGGCGTCAGCCAGAACCAGAATTGCAGGCAGATGCCGAAAAACTGCCCGACGTCGCGAAAGAACACATTGAGCACGCCCAGAATCATCCCCAGCCCCGCGGCGAAGATCACTTGCAGGACCAGCAACGGCAACAGCGCCAGCAACGCCAAGCCGGGCAGCCGCCCGCTGATCAGCAGGAAACCGAGGAACAACCCCAGGATGATCGCGAAATTGATCCCGGCATTGAGCAGCACGATGACCGGCAGGCAGATGCGCGGGAAGCTGATTTTTTTCAGCAGGTTGGCGTTTTCCAGGAACATGCTCTGGCTGCGCGTCGTGATCTCGGCGAACAGTCCCCAGGTCAGCAGGCCGGCGCACAGGTAGACGCTGTAGGCCAGCCCGTCATCCACGCCCGGCAAGCGGGCGCGCATGATGGTGGAGAAGATCACTGTGTAGACCAGGATCATCGACAGCGGATTGAGTACGGTCCACAAGGCACCGAACAGCGAGTTGCGATAACGCGCCTGAAACTCCCGTTTGACACTGCCGAAGATGAAACCCCGGTAACTCCACAGCGATTGATAAAGATTGCGCAGCATTCAAACCGTCCTGCCGTATTGATCTTCGAAGCGGACGATGTCGTCCTCTCCCAGGTATTCGCCGCTTTGCACTTCGATGATCACAAGGTCTATCACGCCGGGATTCTCCAGGCGATGCTTGTGACCGGCGGCAATGAAGGTCGACTCGTTCTTGGCCACCAGATGAGTGCCGGTGCCATTGTTGGTGACCTTGGCCATGCCTTCGACCACCACCCAGTGTTCATTGCGATGGTGGTGCATCTGCAGCGACAACTTGGCGCCGGGCTTGACCACGATGCGTTTGATCTTGAAGCGCGGGCCTTCCTCCAGCACGGTGTAGGTGCCCCATGGCCGGCTGACCGTACGGTGCAGGCGATAGGCTTCGTGCTCTTTGTCCTTGAGTTGCCTGGCCACCCGGCGCACATCCTGGGCGCGGTCGGCGTGGGCCACCAGCACCGCGTCGGCGGTGTCGACGATGATCAGGTTGTCCACACCCACGGTCGCGACCAGACGGTTTTCGCTCTGGACGAAGTTGTTGTGGCTGTCGATGAAAATCGACTCGCCGACGGCGCGGTTGTTTTGTGCATCCGCCGGTACCAGCGCGGCCACCGCACCCCAGGAACCGATGTCACTCCAGTCGAAACGGGCCGGCACGACGACCACCTTGTCGGAGCGTTCCATCAACGCGTAGTCGATGGAAATATCCATGATTTCGCCAAACAGGGCCAGCGACAGTTCCTGTTGCAGGCTCCCCGCGTTTTCCACCGCAGCGCTGGCGGCCATGCAGGTCTGCGTCTGCTCCAGCAGGGCGGGAGCATGGATTTGCAGTTCGGCCAGCAGGCTGGCGACCGAGAAGCAGAACATCCCGGAGTTCCACAGGAAGTTGCCGCTTTCCACGTAATGCGACGCGGTTTGCAGGTCGGGTTTTTCGACGAAGCGCCGCACGCTGGCAGCGCCTTTATCGTCCAGCGATGTGCCGGCTTCAATGTAGCCAAAACCGGTTTCCGCAGCGGTCGGCACGACACCGAAGGTCACCAGGTGACCGCGCCTGGCCAATGTCACGGCATGCTCGACAGCGTCCTTCAGCGCGTCGACATTGACGATCAGGTGGTCGGCGGGCATGACCAGCATGATCGCGTCGTCACCATGCAGGGCCTGCAGGGAGAGGGCGGCGGCGGCAATGGCCGGTGCCGTATTGCGCCCCGTCGGCTCCAGCAGGAAGTGCCCGCGATGACGGCCCAGGTGCGCGTCCCGAAAGTGATCCTTGCTCTGGAAGTAGTACTCGCGGTTGGTCACCGTGACGATATCGCCCCAGCCGTCGAGCAACTCCGCGGCACGCCGATAGGTCTTGCCCAGCAGCGACTGGCCGTCAGGCAAGGCCATGAACGGTTTGGGATGGCCTTCACGCGACACCGGCCACAACCTGGTCCCGGCACCGCCGGAAAGAATCACGGGAATCAGCATGGCCTACTCCTTGGCGACGCGTTTCATGTCCGCATCCATCATCATGCGGATCAAGGTATCCAGATCGGCTTTTGGTTTCCAGCCGAGCACACGCTGGGCCTTGGCCGGGTTGCCGAGCAGCACTTCGACTTCGGCCGGGCGGAAGAACGCCGGGTCGATCTTCACGTAATCGCGGTAGCTCAGGCCCACATGATCGAAGGCGATCCGGCACATCTCGCGCACGGTGGTGGTGACGCCGGTGGCCACCACGAAGTCGTCGGGTTTGTCCTGTTGCAGCATCAGCCACATGGCTTCGACGTAGTCCCCGGCAAAGCCCCAGTCGCGCTTGGCGTCGATGTTGCCCAGACGCAGTTCCTGCTGCTTGCCCTGCTTGATGCGGGCGGCGGCGTCGGTGACTTTGCGCGTCACGAACTCGATGCCGCGCAGCGGTGATTCATGGTTGAACAGAATGCCGCTGCTGGCGTGCAGGTTGAAGCTTTCGCGGTAGTTCACGGTGATCCAGTGGCCGTACAACTTGGCCACGCCATAAGGGCTGCGCGGATAGAAGGGTGTGTTCTCGTCCTGCTGCTCGGCCTGGATCAGGCCGAACATTTCGCTGGTGGACGCCTGGTAGAAACGCGTATGCGGGCTGAACTGACGGATTGCTTCGAGCAGGTGGGTAACGCCCAGGCCGTCGACGATGCCAGTGGTCACCGGTTGATCCCAGGAGGCCGCGACAAAACTTTGCGCGGCGAGGTTGTAGACCTCGTCCGGAGCCGACTTGATCACCGCGCGCTGCACTGAACAGGCATCGGCCATGTCGCCGTCCAGGTAGACGATGTCCGCCTCGATCCCCATCTCACGCAGACGCCAGCGTGAGTCGCTGCTGCGACGCGCCACCAGGCCGTGGACTTTGTAGCCCTTGTCGAGCAACAGTTTGGCCAGATATGCGCCATCCTGGCCGGTGATACCTGTGATCAATGCACTTTTAGTCATTCTTGTCGTACTCGCTTCTCCCAGTCGGACAGGATCGCCCGCAGGGATTGTTGTGTTGTGATTTCAGACTTCCATTCGGTGGTTTGGGTCAGCCTGGCAGGGCTGCCACACACACGATGCTGATCCGCGCGGCGAAGTCGCGCAGGGTCCTGGACCAGTTGCAGGTCGACCTGGGCAAGATCTACCAGTTGTTCGATCAAACTGCGAATGCTCTGCTCGCGTCCCGAGCAAATGTTGTAGACCTGCCCCGGCGTACCTTTCTCCAGCAATGCCAGGTAGGCCGAGACCACGTCCCCGACATCAAGGAAGTCGCGCGTGACGTCGATGTCCCCGACCTCCAGTTGTGGCCCTTGCAGGCCTTGCTTGATCCGGCAGATCTGACGTGCGGCGCTGGCGATGACGAAGCAGTCTTTCTGCCCGGTTCCGATGTGGTTGAACGGGCGGGCGACCAGTACGGGCCAGTCTTCGCTCAGGCCCCATTGCAGGCTCAGGAACTCTGCCGACAGTTTGCTCACGGCGTATGGGTTGCGCGGGCAGGGTGGCTGCAATTCAGTGATGGGCAAATCGGCTTCAGTGACCTGGCCATAGACATCACCGGAGCTGACGTACAGAAACGTGCCGGTGAAGCCGCGCGCCTTGAGGGCTTGCAGCAGGTTCAGGGTGCCCAGCAGATTGATGTTCAGGGTGCGCGCCGGATCACGAAAGGCCTCCGGAACGAACGTCTGGCCCGCCAGGTGAATCACTGCATCGGGCATTTCCGGCCACAAGCCTTCGAGGCTCTCCGGTACACCGAGATCGTATTGGCAAGGCACTGGCAGAAGCGCCCATTCCGAGGCATCAGCCTGCATGCGCGATTGGATGTGTTGTCCTACGAATCCAGTCAGACCCGTGACAAACAGACGCTTTTTCAAACAGCGACCCCTTGGTCATACATTTCATCCATTCCAACAGAATTAATGGAGGGGTCTCGCGAATCAACAGGATCGCTCGCAAAGACAGGTGAAATGTTTTGTTGTAGTTGTTTGGTAGCCAATTTGTGCCATTTGTTCGGCAATTTCAACAAGTCCAAACGTGACTGATCAGTTCTCGTCAGCGTGGCCCGATTTATTCTCACCGGGCGGTTCACGAACCCTCGATGGATGTGTTTAGAATGCCCCTCGTCACGATGATCCAGGGTTCGGCAGCGTCGCTTCGAAACTGCGAGAAACTGACCACTAAAACAAGAACGAAGACGGGCAGCAAGACAATGGACGAGCGCCAGTGAACACTGGCTCGAACCCTGTCCTCCCCGTCATAGCGTGAGGCTGCCGGAATGGCGGCGTCACCGTGGAGTGCCATGAATTTTATTCTTTACTCCGACGTCAACGACAGCTCCATCAGCCAGAGCCTCGGTCGTCCCGAATACAGTTACTACTTCGTGCTCAAGGCGTATCGACCGCTCTTTGAAAGCCTCGGGCCGGTGCATGTGGTGTCATCGGCCGCGGAGGTCGATCCGCTGTATCGGCAGTTGCAGCAGGCCGGTCAGGACTGCTTGTTCATTTCGTTCGCGCCACCGCACAAGACTCCCACCGACTTGCAATGCCCGATGGTGTGCGTGGTCGCCTGGGAATTCGACACCATTCCCGCCGAGCACTGGGATAACGATCCGCGTCAAGACTGGAGCCAGACACTGGCACGTCTGGGGCGGGTGATCACCTTGTCCACCCACACCGCCGAAGCCATCCGCCGGACCTTGGGCGAGGACTTCCCGGTGCTGGTGCTGCCGACGCCTTTGTGGGAACGTTTCGCCGACATTCGCCAGCAATATCCCGGTTCACCGGTGAACGCGGGTGCCACACTGCAGATCAAGGGTTGCATCCTGGACAGTCGCTCGATGGGGTTGTCCGCCGATGGCTTGATCGCACCGCTCATCGAGCAACCGCCGCAGGAAATCGTCGAACCTGAACCTGAACCTGAACCGCCGTTGCCGCCGTTGACCCTGCGTCGACGCCTCTTCATTACCAGGCATTACCTGCTGTTGTGGTATCGCGAAGCCGTTCGCGATCTGGTGCCGGATGCCGTTCGCCCATGGCTGGCCAGATTTCGGACGCCTCAACCGTTGCCGGTTGAACCCGCAGTCAGCGAAGCGCCCGTGGCGGATGAACCTGCCATCAGCGAAGTCCCTGTGGCGGATGAACCTGTCGTCAGCGAAGCCTCCGCGCAGGACGAGCATCCACAAGCGGCCTTCCCCGACACCAGCCAAACGGTCGAAATCGAGGTCGATGGCGTCATCTACGTGAGCGTGTTCAACCCTGATGATGGTCGCAAGAACTGGCACCACCTGATCACGGCGTTCTGCTGGGCGCTGGGTGATGTGCAAGACGCCACGCTCGTGTTGAAGATGACCCAGAACGACCTGTCGACCTATTACGTCGAACTCATCACCTTGCTGTCCCAGCTCTCGCCCTTCGCCTGTCGCGTGGTGGTCATGCACGGTTATCTGCAGGACGAGCAGTTCGCCCGGCTCTATGGTGCGGCGAGTTACTACGTCAACGCTTCACGCTGCGAAGGCCTGTGCCTGCCACTGATGGAGTTCATGTCCTGTGCCCGGCCGGTCATCGCCCCGAATCACACGGCGATGCGCGACTACATCGACGAGCGTGTGGCCTTCGTCGTCAAGTCCAGCCAGGAGCCGACGATCTGGCCGGAAGACGCGCGCATCCTGTACCGCACCTTGCGCCACCGTCCGGACTGGGGTTCGTTGAAAATAGCTTATGAGAACAGCTACGCGATGGCAAAGAACCAGCCGGACGCCTGGCAGGTCATGGCGGATGCGGCCAGCGAACGCATGCACCAGTACTGCAGCTTCGCGCCAGTGCAGCAGCGACTGGCGCTGTTCTTCAAACAGGAACCTGTCCGTGACGTCGTGCCGGTGGTTGCCGAAACGGGGGCTGCATCGTGCTGATCATCATTCATTCGGAAACCAACAAGAGCAACATCCAGCAGAACCTGGGACGGCCCGAGTACAGCTATTACTTCGTCCTCAAGGAGTTCCGCCCGGTGCTCGAACGGCTGGGGCAGGTGATCGAGGTCAGCAACCCGGACGAGTTGGTCGATCGGCTGTATTTCGATTGCCTGAGCCGGGGCGAAGACTGTGTGTTCCTGTCCTTTTCTCCGCCGCATCGCACGCCGGTCCACTACGCGTGCCCGACGATTCCGGTGTTCGCCTGGGAGTTCAGCACCATTCCCACCGAGAGCTGGCAGGGCGAACCACGGCATGACTGGCGGACGGTGTTGGGCTCCAGCGGGACGGCGATCACCCACTCCAGTTTTACCGTGAATGCCGTACGCGATGTGATGGGCCCAGATTACCCGATCAGCGCGATTGCGGCGCCTGTCTGGGACCGTTTTGCCGCCCGTGGCGGGCTTCTGGACAAGCGTCCGGTCGTGGGCCCCACGCGTCTGAACCTGCGCGGGCTGTTGATCGACAGTCGCACCGCGGACTTGCGCCCCTACGGCCCCGAACGCTTGCGCGAGGGCACGCCGATCGCCTTCGACCAACCGCCGCGCGACTGTGAGCTGCTGCTCGAGGGCGTGGTCTACACCTCGGTGTTCAATCCCTACGACGGACGCAAGAACTGGAAGGACATGATCAGTGCGTTCTGCACCGCCTTTCGCGACACGCCCGACGCGACCCTGGTGCTCAAGCTCACGCACCATGACATCGCCAATGCGCTGAACGACATGCTGCACCACGTCTACAAGAATCAGTCCTATCAGTGCCGCATCGTGCTGGTCCACGGCTATCTGTCCGACATCGACTACGAGCGCCTGGTCGAGGCCACCAGTTACGTCGTCAACTGCTCCTACGGCGAAGGGCAATGCCTGCCGTTGATGGAGTTCATGTCCTGCGGCAAGCCGGCGATTGCGCCGCTGAACACCGCCATGGCCGACTACATCGACCGTGACAACGCGTTTATCGTCGACAGTACCGACGAACTGACATCCTGGCCCCACGATCCTCGCGCAGCGTATCGTACCTTGCGTTACGTTACGGATTGGGACTCGCTGTGTACGGCTTTTTCCGCCAGCCATGACGTCGCCAGACAGGACGTCGAACGCTATCAACGGATGTCGGCCCATGCCGTGGGCAGCCTGCAGGGATTCTGCAGCCAGGCCGTTGCCGAGCAGCGCCTGAAGGCGGTGTTCGAGCAGTTGCTGGAACGGCGTGAAGCAAACTGCGCACAAGCGTCGGGCACATGATTCGGCGCCTGCTTGCGAAGTTGCGGCCCGCACCGGTAGAGGTCGCCCAGCCAGAAACGCGGGTATCGCCCAGGGATATCGGTTTATACGACGCCCTGCTCGACGGCTGGTTTCTCGGCGACAGCGGCGAATTGCTCAAAGGGTTTGCCATTACCGCCGACGACACCTTGCTGGATGTTGGCTGCGGCGAAGGGGTCGCGACCTTGTTTGCGGTGCGTCAAGGCGCGTCGGTGATCTTCACCGACAGTGAGCACGACAAGGTCCGCGACCTGGCGCGGCAAGTGCAAGCGCAGTCGGATAAAGCGAATCTCGGTCTGGTCAGCAACAGCCTGCCGCTGCCTCTGGCCGATGGTTGCGCGAGCAAAGTCGTGTGCATGGAAGTGCTCGAACACATCGATCAACCAGAACCCTTCATGGCGGAACTCGTGCGCATGGGCCGCCCCGGCGCGCTGTACCTGCTGAGCGTGCCATCCCCGGTGGGCGAGCATTTGCAGAAAGGCATCGCCCCGGCCAGCTATTTTCAGTCGCCCAATCACGTGCAGATTTTCAGCCCCGAGCGATTCGCCGCGCTGGTGGAAGACGCGGGGCTGGTCATCGAGCATCGCCAGGCATCCGGGTTTTTCTGGGTCATGGGCATGATTTTTTTCTGGGCCAGTGAGCGGGCTGCCGGGCGTGAATTGGGTGGGGCGGTTCGCGACCGGATTCAGGCGCCGTATCCGCCGCTGATGGAGAGCTGGGCGAAAACCTGGCAGGACTTGCTGGCCCAGCCCGACGGGTTGGCGATCAAGCAGATGCTGGATCAGTTCATGCCCAAGAGCCAGGTGATCATTGCTCGCAAACCTCATGTCCAGGAGGGCGCATGAGCAACGAAAAACGGATCATGGACATCGAGTTGCTGCGCGGCATTGCGGTGCTCGGCGTGCTGTTTCATCACCTGCAGGACAGCCTGTTCGCAGCAGCTGTGCCATTGCTGCAGACCATCACGCTGTACAGCCAGCCGTGGTGGGGCGTGGATCTGTTCTTCGCGATCTCGGGCTTCGTCATTGCCCGCAGCCTGATCCCGGCCTTGCGCCGCTGCACCACGCGTCAGGAGTATTGGCAACAGACGCGCAATTTCTGGTTGCGCCGGGCCTTTCGTTTACTGCCGTCGGCCTGGTTATGGCTGGCGCTGATGTTGCTGGCATGCCTTTTTCTCAATCGCTCCGGCGCGTTCGGCACCCTGCACGCGAACATTCAGGCGACCCTGGCCGGCGTCGCCCAGTACGCCAATTTCCGCTTTGCCGACAGTTTTTATCGCTACGAGTACGGCACCAGTTTCGTGTACTGGAGCCTGTCGCTGGAGGAGCAGTTCTACCTGCTGTTTCCGCTGATGATCGTGTTGTTTCGCAAGCACCTGGTGTGGGCGTTGCTGGCGCTGGTTGCGCTGCAATTGTTGACCTTGCGCACGCCGATCCTGATGGTGGTGCGCACCGACGCGCTGGCCCTTGGCGTGCTGTTGGCGATGTGGAGCGTACAGCCTTCGTACCGGCGCTGGGAGCCGACTTTCCTGCGTCGCCCCTGGGCCGGCTTGTCGGCATTGGTCGGGGTTTCACTGGTGCTCGGTTTCATGGCGACGGACCGTTTCACCTTTACCCATTACCGAATCGGTGTGATTGCGCTGTTGTGTGCGCTTCTGGTGTGGATCGCTTCCTACAACCGCGATTACCTGATGCCCAAGGGAATGTTCAAGAGCCTGATGACCTGGGTCGGCAGCCGCTCCTACGGGATCTACCTGATCCACATTCCGGCCTATCTGTTGGTCCGCGAATTCACCTTCCGCTTGCAGGAGGCCAACCTGCCGAACCCGGCGGGTCATCCTGTGCCGACGTTGCTCATTGCATTCGGCTTGATCGCCCTGTTGAGCGAACTGAACCACCGCTTCATCGAAATGCCCATGCGCCAGCGCGGTGCCTCGCTGGTACAACGCCTGACCCCGTCCCGTATTGCCGTCTCATCCTCTGGAGCCACCTCATGCTGAGCCTTTTGAAGAAACTCACGGCGGGCACGCCCGCGCCTGTGCAGCCAGAGACACCGCCAGCGGCGCCAGTGGCGGAGAAAGTCGACCCCTACATGCTCGGCCTGCACGATGCGATGCTCAGCGGCTGGTTCAATCAGCAAACCGGCGAACTGTTCACCGGATTCCCGGTGACCCCCGAGGACACACTGCTGGATGTCGGCTGTGGCGACGGCGGCAACGTGCATTTCTGCGGGATGCGCGGGGCGAAGATCATCATCGCCGATATCGACGCGGCCAAGGTCGAAGCGACCCGCCAGCGCCTGGGCGATACACCGGCCCGCGACGTCGAATGCCATGTCACCGACTGCAACCCGCTGCCGATAGCCGATGCGACCGCCACGCGGGTGGTGTCGACCGAAGTCATCGAACACGTGGACGATCCGGCGCAGTTCCTCGCTGAACTGGTGCGCGTCGGCAAACCGGGCGCGTTGTATCTGCTCAGCGTCCCGCATCCCAGCTCCGAAGACCTGCAGAAAGATATCGCGGCGGCCGAGTATTTCCAGAAGCCCAACCACATCCGCATCATCAGCGAGGAGCAGTTCAAGGCCATGGTCAGCGATGCCGGCCTGGAAGTGATCAGCCACAGCCAGTACGGATTCTACTGGTCGATGTGGATGCTGTTGTTCTGGGAAGCCAAGGTCGATTTCAGCAACCCGGACCATCCGTTGCTCAACCACTGGGCGGATACCTGGCAGGCGATCCTGGCTTCGCCACGGGGCACGCAGATCAAGCAGGCGCTGGATGCGGTGGTGGCGAAAAGTCAGGTGATCATTGCGCGCAAACCCTGATTAGTTAGCTGTGTGAGCGACGGTCTTCACCAGGCCGTCCGGCACCGCCATGGGGTGCCGATCCGGTTGGCGGCCCATTACTGGCTGGAGCGAACGGCCCCTCCATCAATCAACAGATTCTGCCCGGTCAGGTAGCCCGCATGGCTACTGCAAACGAAGGCACACAGCGCACCGAATTCCTCGGCTGAGCCGAAGCGTTTGGCGGGAATTTCGCTGCGGCATTGGTCAAGGAATACCTCGCTGTCCTGCCCCGCCTCCTGAGCAGCAGCGACCAGGTTGTCACGCAGTCGATCGGTGTCGAATGAGCCCGGTTGCAGGTTGTTGATCGTTACATTGCGACTGGCAATGTTTTCTTGCCGGGCAAGCCCAGCGATGAAACCCGTCAGACCACTGCGCGCGCCGTTGGACAGGCCCAGGCTTTCGATAGGGGACTTCACGGCACTCGACGTGATGTTGATGATTCGACCAAATCCACGTGTCGCCATACCGTCTACCGTGGCCTTGATCAACTCGATAGGCGTCAGCATGTTGGCATCCAGCGCCTTGAGCCAGGCGTCGCGATTCCATTCGCGGAAATCCCCGGGGGGAGGGCCACCCGCGTTGTTGACCAATATATCGAAATGCTCATGGGTCGTGAGCGCTGCCGCCCGACCCTCGGGCGTCGAAATGTCTCCGGCGACGGCGATGACCGTCACTTCAGGATTGATCGCCCTGAGCTGACGGGCTGTTTCATTGAGCGTGTGTTCGCCGCGTGCGGTGATCACCACGTTCACGCCTTCTTGGACGAGTGCCTGTGCGCAGGCTTTGCCCAGACCTTTGCTGGCGGCGCACACCCGCGCCCAGCGTCCTGCTATTCCCAGATTCATGTGCGTTTTCCTGAAAGAAGGAAGCTCAATGTAAGGGGTTGCCTATGGCAGCACCATGTTCATGCATGATCCAGCGTTGTAGACAGGCTCGGCGATCGAGTACTGATGCCCATGAAGCGCCGTACTCTTTCTCCTATGGCATCGCATCGTATGGTTTGCGGTGCGGCATCCAGTTGGATATTACCGTTCTCCATGAATACGACCCGGTCGGATATCGACATGGCAAAGTCCATTTCGTGGGTCACGATCAGCATGGTCATGCCTTCTTTGGCCAGGTCGCGGATCACGTTCAGCACGTCGTTGACCAGTTCCGGGTCGAGGGCCGAGGTCGGCTCGTCGAACAGCATGATCTGCGGCTCCATCGCCAGGGCTCGAGCGATCGCCACGCGCTGTTGCTGCCCGCCGGAGAGCTGGTGCGGGTACTTGTGGGCATGGGCCAGCAGGCCGACCTTGTCCAGTAGTGCATAGGCACGATGTTCACTCAGCTCGCCCGGCTGGCCGTGGTAACGCGGTGCGAGCGTGACGTTGTCGAGAATGGTGCGGTGCGGGAACAGGTTGAAGTTCTGGAACACCATGCCGATGTGCCGCACGCCTTTGCGCAGGCGGGAGCTGTTGGGTTTATCCGACGCGTCGATGAATTTTTCGCCGAACAACAGGATGTCGCCGGTATCGATGGTTTCCAGGCCGTTGACAGTGCGGATCAACGAAGTCTTGCCGGAGCCGGATGGCCCGATGATCGAGACCACCTGGCCATATTCGACATTCAGGTCGATGCCCATCAGCACCTTGTGGGTGCCATAGCTCTTCTGGATGTTCTTCAGTTGCAGGATGGGCGTCGCGTTGTTGCCGGCGGCTTTGCGCGCAGTGTCGGGCAACGCTTCGGCGCTAGCCCTGAACCGGTCGATGGTGGCCGTGTCGAGTGTGTGCGGCTTGCGGAAGTTCAGGTCCAGGTAGCGCTCCAGGCGCTGCAGGAAATAACCGAACACGGTGACGATCAACACGTAATAGACGCCTACCGCCGCCAGGGTTTCCATGACCAGGAAGTTGGTGGCATAGAGGCGTTGGCCGACCGTGAGGATTTCGGTCAGGGAGATGACCGAAACCAGCGATGTCAGCTTGACCACCGTGATGTATTCATTGATCAAAGTGGGCAGCGAAATACGGAAAGCCTGGGGGATCACGATCAGGCGTTGCATGCCGAACAGGCCGACACCCAGCGCGCGCCCGGCTTCCTTCTGGCCCTTGGCCACGGAGATCAGGCCGCCACGATGGATTTCCGCCATGTACGCAGCTTCCGTAACCACCAGGGCCAGCAACCCTGCGTAGAAGGGGTTGGACAGAATCGGTCCGCTGCCGGGAAACAATTGCGGCAGGTTGTAGACGAAGACCACCAGCACCAGCAACGGGATGCTGCGGAAGAACCAGATGTAGACCGCTGCGGGAATGCGCAGCAAGGGCGTTTGGGACAGCTTGGCCGAGGCCAGGACAAAACCCAGCAGCATGCCGATGAACCAGGCCAGGGCGCTGAGCTGGACCACCGTGACGCAGGCCTTCCAGAAGTCCGGCAGGGAGAACAGGGATAAGAAATACGACCAATCGAATTGCATGGGGCACCTCGATCTGCCGCCCCGGTGCAGGGAGGCAGATGACCAGACTACAAGGACAGGTTCTTAGTTGGCAGTCGGTTCTTCCAAGCCATATTTCTGGAGAATTGCGGCGTATTCACCGCTCTTTTTGCTCTCTTCGAAGGCCTTTTGCACGACCTGGAAGGTTTCGTCGTTACCTTTCTTGACGAAGATGCCCAGGGTTTGCTGATAAATCGGATGCTCGGTGGTGATCACTACCCGGCCGTTGGTCTTTTCCGCGATCATTTTTGCCGCGCCAGCGATTTCGACCTGGGCCTGGATGTTTTTGGACAGCAGGGCCTGGGTCACTTCGGGTGCCGAGGGGTATTCGCTGACGGTGATCGCGCCTTTGTTGTTCGGCACGCAGTATTCATCGGACAGCTTGCGGAATTCCTTGACCCAGGTAGTGCCCTGTTCCAGGCCCAGTTTCAAGCCGCACAGGTCTTCAGGCTTCTTTGCATTGATCTCGCTGCCCTTGGGCACCATGACCGCGGCACCAGTGTTGGCATACGCGATGGTCTGGGCCTGGGTCTGGCGCTCCGGCGTGATGTACATGCCGGAAATGACCGCGTCGTACTTGCCGGAGTTCAAGCCGAGGATCAGGCTCGGGAATTTGGTGTCGACGAACTCCACCTTGGCGTTCATGTGTTTGGCCAGTGCCGCTGCCAGCTCGGGGTCCGAACCCACCACATTCTTGTCCTTGTCATAGGACTCGAAGGGAGGGTAAGTGATTTCCATGCCGACCTTGAGCGTGTCTGGCGCGGCCATGCTCACCGAGGCACCGAACATACCGGCTGCCAATACAGCCAGGCTCAAAAGGTTTTTCTTGTTGTTTTTCATGATGTGCTGACTCCGGCGTAGGTAGGGGTTTAGTTGAAAACTTCAATCAGGACGGTTGAGCCTGATTTTTCAAATGTCCGAAACTGGCGGGCTTGCGTGCCTTGCCTGGCAGTTGAACTTCCCCATTGGCCACCCTTTGGCGCAGATACTGATAGGTCTGCAGCGCCTGGCCATACATGTGTTCGCCGATGGTGATTTCTTCGTAGTCGTTGCCTGCCTGGGCGAACCCGGGCAGCGGTCTGATCTGGGTGTGATAGTCGCAGGCATAAAACAGCGGAAAGGAATAGCGCTCCTCCTTCACGCTACGCACCCGGTGCGCGGTGGCAACGAAAGCGCCTGCCGTCATCACTTCCAGCATGTCGCCGATGTTGACGACAAAGGCATCGGCAATCGGTGGTGCATCGATCCATTGGCCAAGATTGTTCATCACCTCAAGGCCCGGTTTGTCGGCCAAAAGGATGGTGAAGCACTCGTAATCAGTATGGGCGCCAAGACCCGGTGCGTCATGGGCGGCGCCGTCGAAGGGGTAGTGGATAAGGCGCAGCTTGGACGGCGGACGGGTGACCAGGCTGTCGAAATAGTTTTCTTCCAGGCCCAGGGTCAGGGCGAAGCCACCGAACAAGCGCCGGCCCAAGGCAAAGATGGCTTCATAGTAGGCCTGTACCGACGCCTTGAAACCTTGCAATTGCGGCCAGTCGTTGGGCCCCAGCAATGGGGTGTTGGCCAGCACCAGCGGGTCATCGGCCGGGACTTCGAAGCCGACGTCGAAGGCTTCCTTGTGGTCCGGCTTGCCCTTGGAGTAGACCTCTTCGCCTTCGGGCACAAAGCCCTTGTGGGTTTGCGAGGTGCCGATGTAGTGGCGCATCTTGGCGTCCAGGGGCTGGTCGAAAAAGTCCTTGGCAGCCTGGCGCAGGTTGGCGATCAGTTGCGGGTCGATACCGTGATGGGTGATGTAGAGGAACCCGACCTCGCTGGCGGCGCGGCCCAATTGTTCGGCTACGGCCAGGCGGTGTTCCAGTTCAAAGTTGAACAGACCGGCGATGTTGACCACCGGGATGCTATTGAAGTTGGCTTTGTGTGTGTCAGTGCTGGCGCTGTTATTTTTGTTGTCAGGCATGACGCATCGGCTCCCTAAGGATTGCTTGAGTGGCTGAAACGCTCGAAGTGTTCGCGCTCGGTCTGGCCCATCCACACGTTCAATGACCACAGGTCGGCGACCGGGACATTGGTGAAGGGCAAATGATGCAGGTAGCCGTCGGCACCGAACTCCGGGGTCAGGGTGCTGACCCGGTAACCGCGGGCTTGCTGCGAGCGCCAGATGCTTTCCCAGTGCTGCTGATGGAAGGCCAGTTCCCTTGCATATTCGGGAGCCGCCGGGTGCGGAACCTGAGGCCCCTGGTCATAACCGACCCGGGCCTGGATATGGTGCACCCTCTCGATGAAGGCGCTGAGATCATCGGCCGGGTCATTCAACAGGCGCTCGCAGGTCACCACCCAATGGCTGATGTCACTGGTGAACAACAGATCGGGCAGTTGCCGAATCAACTCCAGGGTCACCCAGGGGTTGAACAGCGAACGCGAACGGTGGGTTTCGAAACTGCAGAGCTGGCCGTGCTTGCGCGCCAGATCCAGCGCCTGGCCGAAAAACTCCACTTGTTGTGGCAAGGACCAGCGATCGTTGCCCGCCAGCACGTTGACGAAGCGCGGGCCGAGTTCGGCGGCCCAGGCGAGTTTCTGGTCGAGGTCATTGAGGTGGACGACGGGCGTTGCCGACTGGTCCGGCAGCACGTCGTACGCGGTGAAGACTGTGCTGATATAGCCCAGGCGATTGGCCTGGAGAAAGGCGCCGAACTCGGCCCGCTCACGGGCGTCCAGTGGCAGGCGTGCCTCCATGCCATCAAAGCCCGCTTGCAGCAACTCCTCGAGCGCCTGAGCCTTACTGGCGGTGTAACCCCACAGCGTGCGGAAAATTTCCAGCTTCATCGGTGATCCTCAAAAATCCCAAGGCCTACTGCAAATGCACTTCGACGGCGCCAGGCTGCCAGGAGGCTGGTTCGCTGTGGAGCCGATGTTAGGCACAGGCCGCGCACTGAAAGAATCTGAAAGTTCAAATGAATACTTCAGACTTTCATTAACAAATAGCTAGCTACTTATCCCGTTGGCCAGGAGGGGTTTTGAGGGCGAGTACGTGTCTGCGTTGGCTATTAGCGAGAGATGCCACTATTACGGCATCATTTTGAAGACTCCCAAGCGACTTCATGGAAGGTGAGGCGCGAACTTTCATCGCTTCACGCCACACACTCACCATAGATGACCTCATGTCATCCATCCCTTGAAAATCCATCCTTTGTCAGGTCCCTGTGTCGCACTCTCTAATGCCGAAAAGCTGAGTGGCCCAGATCACTCATTTCAACAATAAAAGCTCTTCAGGAGATTGTATGCACAGTGGTCCCACTCTTTTGCTGGTGTTGTTTTGCGCCATCATTCTGATCGTTTTTCTCATCGTCAAAGTTCGTGTCCATGCATTCCTGGCCTTGACCGCAGCGAGCTTTGTGGTCGGCATCGGTTCAGGCATGCCACTGGCGCAAATTGTCTCTTCATATGAAAAAGGTGTCGGTGGAACACTCGGGTTCCTGGCAACGATCATTGGCCTTGGCGGCATACTCGGCAAGATGCTTGAAGAGTCCGGTGGCGCGGAGCGCATTGCCCAGACGCTATTGAGCGCCCTGGGTAAAGAGCGTGCCTCATGGGCCATGATGCTTGTAGGGTTTATCGCGGGCATACCTGTGTTCTTCGAGGTTGGATTCGTTCTGCTGATTCCCCTGATCTATGTGGTCGCCAAAGAGACCCGGATCAACCTTCTGTACCTGGGCGTGCCCTTGGCCGTATCGCTGATGGCGGTTCATTGCATGTTGCCCCCGCACCCTGCCGCCATGGCCATCACCGGGCTGCTGGGAGCCGATGTCGGCAAGGTTATCGTGTATGGCCTCATTATCGCGCTGCCTACCGCCATCATTGCCGGGCCGCTGTGGATCAAGTTGGTCTGCAAGAGTGAAGCGCCTGACGCTCAAGAGGCTTTTCTGGAAGAACATTGCGTTGACAGCGCGACCCGGGACTTGCCAGGCCTTGGCTTGACGCTGCTGACCATCCTGTTGCCACTTCTGCTGATGGTCGGCAAAAGTCTTGCAGCCGGACTGCCCCATGACTCCGTGCTCTTCAGCATCGTTTCGTTCCTGGGGACGCCGCTGATAGCACTGTCCATTGCTGTGGTGTTCGCTTACTGGGCACTGGGTTTGCGCCGCGGCTTATCCATGCCTGACTTGCTCAAGCACACTCAGAAGAGCTTTCCTGCGCTGGCCAGCATTCTGCTGATCATCGGTGCCGGTGGGGCATTCAACGGCATCCTGGTCGACAGCGGCGTGGGTAACGCGCTGTCCGGTTCGTTGACGCAATTGAACATGAATCCCATCGTCCTGGCGTGGTTGGTGGCAGGCTTGATGCACTTCGCCGTCGGTTCAGCGACGGTGGCAATGATCAGTGCCGCCGGCATGGTGATGCCGATGCTGAGCGCTCATCCAACCGTGAGTAAGGAAATTATCTGCATTGCCATCGGTGCCGGCGCCATTGGCTGGACCCATGTGACGGACTCTGCCTTCTGGGTGGTCAAGGAGTACCTGGGTGTCTCGCTAGCCGATGCGTTGAAGAAGTTCACCTCGGCCACCGTACTGGCTTCATTGATTGCGCTGGGGCTGACCCTGCTGCTGTCGCAATTCGTTTGATCTCACCCGTATTTTCATCCTGATTATTTAAAGGGACCACGTCATGATTTTGGGAAGACCCCTTGAAAGCTGGTACACCAGTTATCCTTTGATTCGCGATCTGGTCGCGCTGCAAGAAACCACTTGGTTCAACCCTGCCGTGGCGCCGGTCGCGGAATCGATTGGCGATGTGGGGTTGACGGCCGAAGACGTCGCCGATGCCAGCGCGCGACTGGCGCGTTTTGCTTCTTACCTGCAGCGAGCGTTTCCGGAAACGCAATGCAGTGGCGGCATTATCGAGTCGGACATTCTGCCCGTGCCTCAACTGCAGCAGTTGCTTGGCGAGCGCTATGGTCAGGCACTGGAAGGGGCGCTGTGGCTCAAGCGGGACAGCCATCTGCCGATTTCGGGCTCGATCAAGGCGCGCGGTGGTATCTATGAGGTGCTCAAGCATGCCGAAGACCTGGCGTTGGCCGCGAATCTGTTGACGCTTGACGACGACTACGCCGTGCTGGACAGCGATAAGGCGCGGGCCTTTTTCGGCCAATACAAAATAGCCGTCGGCTCGACCGGCAACCTTGGCATGTCCATCGGCATCATGGGGGCGGCATTGGGTTTCCAGGTGACCGTGCATATGTCGGCGGATGCGCGGCAATGGAAGAAAGACAAGTTACGCTCACACGGCGTTACCGTTGTTGAGTACTCCTCCGATTACAGCGTGGCCGTTGCGCAAGGCCGCCAACAAGCGGAGTCCGATCCAGCCTGCCATTTTGTGGACGATGAAAACTCGGTCAACCTGTTCCTGGGCTACTCGGTGGCTGCCGAGCGCCTGAAAAAGCAATTGGCAGCGGCTGGCATCACCGTGGATGCGCAACATCCATTGTTTGTCTATCTGCCCTGTGGGGTAGGTGGCGCGCCTGGCGGCGTGGCCTTCGGCCTGAAGCTGGCCTTTGGCGATGCTGTCCATTGCATCTTCGCCGAGCCCACACACTCGCCATGCATGATGCTGGGCGTCTATACCGGCCTGCACGACGAAGTGAGCGTGCAAGACTTCGGCATTGACAACGTGACGGCTGCTGACGGCCTCGCCGTCGGACGCGCTTCAGGTTTTGTCGGCAAGGCCATGCAGCGCTTGCTTGACGGTTTCTACACGGTCAGCGACGAGGAAATGTACAGTTTGCTGGCACTGATGGAGCGCAGCGAAGGTGTGCGCCTGGAGCCATCCGCGCTCGCCGGTGTGCCCGGCATTGCCAGAGTCCATGCCGACCGGCAGGGCTACCTGGCTCGCGCGCACCTGGACAGCCAGGCCATGACGCAAGCCACCCATCTGGTGTGGGCAACGGGCGGCAATATGGTGCCTTGCGACGAGATGGACGCTTATCTGGCCAAGGGTCGTGAATTGCTCGCCAACGGCTGATCGGGCCTGAATGGAGCGCAATGGCCAAGCCTCGACAGAGTTATCGCCGATTTAAGCGTAAACCGAATGTGGCAAGATGAACGTCTTGCCACATTCGGTACGTTTGACCGCTGCAAAGGCGTACAACGCAAAGCGGCTTTTGGGTTTGAGGGAAACTGTCGTGCTCAACCTTCCTCCTCGTATCAGCTCCAGGCTCAACAGCAGCCAGTTCGCGAACCTTCACACCTTTTTGGTTGCCGCTCGTCATCTGAGCTTCACCCGTGCGGCGCAGGAACTGTGTTTGACTGCAAGCGCCGTGAGCCACCGTATAAGTCGGCTGGAAGCCGCGTTATCGATGAAACTGTTCCAGCGTCTGACCCGGCAGGTCAGCCTGACCGACGAAGGCGAGCGTATCTTCGAAATACTCCAGAATGCGATGGGAGAGTTGTCCGAGGCACTGGAGCAATCGTCACAGGCGGAAATTGCCGGCTCGATCGCGCTCTATGTAAGGCCTTCCATCGCCCAATGCTGGCTGGTTCCGAGGCTGGCTGACTTTATTGAGCGTTATCCTCTGGTGTCACTGGACCTGCGGTCAGGCAATGACAATGTCGATTTTCGAACCCGTAAAATTGACCTGGCCCTGTACTACGCCAATGGCGAGTTTCCCGGGCTGACGAGCCATCGGTTGATGCGCGAACGGCTGGCCCCCGTGTGCAGTCCTGACTATGCGCGACGCCATCGCCTGGAGGAGAACCCGGACAACCTGAGGTACTGCACAACCTTGCATGACTCCCTGGCCTGGGATCATGCGGCTTATGATGCCGAGTGGACGCTTTGGGCAGAGCAACACAACCTGCTCGCGGCACTTCCCAAGCGTAGCTTGACCTTCGATCGCTCTGATTTGAGTGTGACAGCGGCCATGAACCACGCCGGCATTGCGATTGGCCGTCAACAGCTTGTGCAGAAGCGAGTTGATCGCGGCGAGCTCGTTCTGCCGCTCGCTGAATTCAGCCGCTCAGGCCACTACGATTATTATCTGGTTCACCCACCGCTCGGTACTGTTCCCAAGCGATTGCTGGTTTTCATGAACTGGCTACGAGAATGCGCGCGTCAATCATCACCCCTGGATGAGAACGACGACCTGTTCTGATGCGGCATGCGTACAGGTGGGTGGTCAGGCCAGCCTCCAGTCGGTGAAGCCGCCGCTGTCGAGCGCCACGCCTGAGTCAAATATGCAGATAGGGAAGTCACCGGGGGAGGAAGGTGCCCAATGACGCCGTTTGTCATCAAATGTGACGGCGCTGTCGTTTGATGAGACGCGTTCGGAAAGCCTGCAGCTTACATTCCAGTCAACGTAATCGCCGCAGTGCACCCAGAACGCTGATTGGAGAAAAAAAGCATGGCTCAAGTCGTACGATTTTATGAAACCGGTGGTCCCGAGGTTCTTCGTTTTGAAGAGGTCGAGGTTGGCGACCCTGGTCCTGGTGAGGTTCGACTTCGCCACGTAGCGGTCGGCCTCAACTATGCCGACACCTACTTTCGCAATGGCACTTACCCGATCCCGATGCCCAATGGCATCGGCGTTGAAGCCGCCGGTGTGGTGGAGACGGTGGGCGAGGGCGTGAGCAATGTGGTGGTCGGGGATCGGGTCACCTATACCGGCTTTACCAACACCCTCGGCGCCTACAGCACCGAGCGCCTGATCCCGGCTGCGCCGTTGATCAAGCTGCCGGAAAACATCTCTTTCGAGACAGCGGCGGCCATGACCATGCGCGGGCTTACCTCGGCGTATCTGATGCGTCGCATCTATGACTTCAAGGCCGGTGACAGCATCCTGCTGCACGCTGCCGCCGGTGGTGTCGGCCTGATCGTCTCGCAGTGGGCCAAGCTGCAAGGCCTGAAGGTGATCGGCACCGTGTCCAGCGAGGCCAAGGCTGAGCTCGCCCGTGCCCATGGTTGCGACCATGTGATCAATTACAGTCATGAGGATGTGGCCAGGCGCGTGCGTGAGTTGACCGACGGCGTGGGTGTCAACGTGGTGTTCGATAGCGTTGGCAAGAGCACGTTCGAGGGCTCGCTGGACTCTCTCAAGCGTCGTGGCCTGATGGTCTGCGTCGGTACTGCATCCGGTCCGATTCCTCCCTTCAGTCCAGCGCAGCTGGCGATGAAAGGCTCGCTGTTCATGACGCGTCCGGCACTGGCAGATTACATCGCCGACCCGGCAGAAAAGGCTGACCTGGCCGGTGAGCTGTTCGGCCTGGTCGGGAGCGGCAAGATCAAGATCGGGATCAACCAGCATTACTGCTTGCAGGACGCCGTGCAGGCTCACCGTGATCTGGAGTCGCGCAAGACCACTGGCTCATCGATTTTCGTCATCTGAGGAGGTCTGCCGCCATGCAAGTCGAACAACTCACCTGCAGCATTGGCGCAGAGCTGACGGGCGTCAACCTTGCCGATGCCGTCCATGACGACGGCCTGTTCGCCGAGATCCGCGTCCAGTTGCTCAAGCATCGCGTGCTGTTTTTGCGCGACCAGGACATCGGTCGCGCCGAGCATGTGGCCTTTGCCCAACGCTTCGGCGAACTGGAGGATCACCCGGTCATCGGCAGCCACCCGGATTATCCTGGCCTGGTCCAGGTCTACAAGAGTCCGGACAGCCCGATCGACCGTTACGAGAACTCCTGGCACACCGACGCCACCTGGCGCGAGGCGCCGCCGATGGGCAGCGTGCTGCGATGCCTGGAGTGCCCACCAGTTGGTGGTGACACCATGTGGGCCAACATGGTGGAGGCTTACAAGCATCTGCCAGACGAGATAAAAGCGAAGATCGAAGGCCTTCGTGCCCGTCATAGCATCGAGGCGACCTTCGGTGCGGCGATGCCGATCGAACGGCGCCTGGCGCTCAAGGCCCAGTACCCGGACGCTGAGCACCCCGTGGTGCGCACTCATCCAGAGACTGGCGAGAAGGTGCTGTTCGTCAATTCCTTCACGACTCACTTCACCAACTTCCACACGGCCGAACGTGTGCGTGTCGGCCAGGATTTCACCCAGGGCTCGTCCGAGCTACTGCGTCACCTGACCAGCCAGGCCCACATTCCGGAGTATCAGGTGCGCTGGCGCTGGAAGCCTAACAGCATCGCCATCTGGGACAACCGCAGCACTCAGCACTACGCCGTGATGGATTACCCACCCTGCCATCGCAAGATGGAGCGTGCCGGGATCATTGGCGAAAAGACCTACTGAGCAACCTCACCGACACCCGTGCCAGCGCTCGCTCCGTACAGTCCGTCGGGCGGGCCACAATAAAAACAGGAGATAAGCATGCAGTTTTTCGACGATTCCCTGCACCCGGAAAACATGGAAAAAGTGGTGATTACTGTCGCCCCTTACGCCCCACAGTGGATGCCGGGAGACTTCCCTGAAGACATTCCGATGACCATGGACGAGCACGTGCAGGCGGCTGTCGACTGCTATGAAGCAGGCGCCACTGTGCTGCACTTGCATGTGCGCGAACTGGACGGTAAAGGCTCCAAGCGCCTGTCCAAGTTCAACGAGTTGATCGCCGGTGTGCGTGAAGCCGTGCCGGACATGATCATCCAGGTCGGCGGCTCGATTTCCTTTGCCCCTGAAGGCGAAGGCGCGGAAGCCCTGTGGCTCTCCGATGATACCCGGCACATGCTGGCGGAGCTGACGCCGAAGCCGGATCAGGTCACCATCGCCATCAACACCATTCAGATGAATATCGCGGAGCTGCTGTTCCCGCAAGGCATTGAAGGCACCTCCCTGCTTGATCCGGTGACCAATGCCGCGTATAGCGAAATGACCGTACCGGCAGGTCCTGCCTGGGTCGCCGAACACCTCAAGCGCCTGCAAGCCAGCAATATCCAGCCGCACTTCCAGCTGACCGGCATTCATGCCTACGAAACCCTCGAGCGCCTGGTGCGCAAGGGCATCTACAAGGGCCCTTTGAACCTGACCTGGATCGGCATTGGCGGTGGTTTCGACGGCCCGAACCCGATGAACCTGATGAACTTCATCAATCGCGTACCGGATCGTTGTACCTTGACTGCCGAGTCGCTGCTCAAGAACGTCCTGCCACTTAACACCATTGCCCTGGCCATGGGCTTGCACCCACGGCTCGGTAATGAAGACACCATTATCGATCAACACGGCAAGCGCTTCTCTTCCGTAGAGCAGGTCAAGCAGACGGTGCGTATCGCTCACGAGCTGGGGCGTGAAATCGCCACCGGTAAAGAGGCGCGCGACATCTACCGTATCGGTGTGCAATACAAGACTGTTGAAGAAACCCTGTTGGCCAACGGCATGGCACCGAACCGCAAGCCGAGTCAGAAGGGCGTACCACAGCGCGGGTAATCCAGATGGCGGGGCAGGAAGCCAGTGGCGTTCTGCCCTTACCCACCTGAACGCGTGAGCAAGACCAAAAACAATAACAAAACGGGTGCTAGACACCGAGGAGGCAGCATGGCGATTCACCACAGTACAGTGGCCGATGAAATGGATACTTCGATTGGCATTCCGCGACGGTACGCCTGGATTGTGTTTGTGCTGACCTTTGGCTTGTTGATTTCCGATTACATGTCACGGCAGGTACTCAATGCCGTGTTCCCGATTCTCAAGAACGAGTGGACGCTGAGCGACGGCCAACTCGGTCTGCTGAGCGGTATTGTCGCCCTGATGGTTGGCCTGCTCACTATTCCCCTGTCGATGCTGGCCGACCGCTTTGGCCGGGTCAAGAGTCTGGCGCTGATGGCCTTGCTGTGGAGCCTGGCCACCCTGGGCTGTGCCCTGGCACAGAACTATCAGGAGATGTTGATTGCGCGCTTCATGGTGGGTGTCGGCGAGGCTGCCTACGGTAGCGTCGGCATTGCCGTGGTGGTGTCGGTGTTCCCCAAGAACATGCGTGCGACCCTCGCCAGTGCCTTCATGGCGGGCGCCATGTTTGGCTCGGTGTTGGGCATATCCATCGGCGGGGCGGTAGCCGTCAAGCTGGGGTGGCGTTGGTCGTTCGCCAGTATGGCGCTGTTTGGCCTGCTGCTGGCGGCGCTTTACCCGATCATCGTCAAGGAAGCGCGAATTGCCCCGCAGCGCCTCGCCGAAGTCGGGAGCAAGACTAAAGTGGCGGTCAAGCGTCCGCTGCGCACCCTGTACGGCACCCGTTCGGTTATTGCCGCGTATATCGCCAGCGGCCTGCAGACATTCGTTGCCGGTAGCATGATTGTGTGGATGCCGAGCTATTTCAACCGCTACTACGGGATGAGCGAGGGCAAGGCCGGTGCCATGGCAGGCGTCATGGTGCTGTGCTGCGGTACCGGGGCGATTCTCTGCGGCATGCTCAGTGATCGCCTGTGCCGTCAATCGCCGCTGCGCAAGATCGAGATTTCCATGGTGTTCTGCCTGGGCAGTTGCCTGCTGATGTCGCTGGCTTTGGTTCAGTCGGTCGGTCCTGTCCAGTTGGGGCTGATCGGCCTGGCCATGTTGTTCGTGACGGGCACCAACGGCCCGACCATTGCCACGATTGCGAACCTGACTCACTACAAGGTGCACGGCACCGCTTTTGCCACCCTGACCCTGGTCAATAATATGCTCGGCCTGGCCCCGGGGCCTTTCGTCACCGGCAGGGTGTCCGATCTTATCGGACTGCACGGGGCCTTCCAGCTGGTACCGCTGATGAGCATTGCGGCAGCGGCGGTGTTCTTCTATATCCGCTGTCACTATCTCGATGACATGGCCCGTGTGCAGGGTGAGGCGGTCGATCAAGCGCCCGCTAAAGCGGTGATGGAGGTGTCGCCGTGACGAGGGTATTGCGTGTTGATGCGTTCTTCGACTTCATTTGCCCCTGGTGCCTGATCGGCAAGCGTCAGCTCAATCGCGCACTCGCGAAGTTGCGCGCCAGCCACCCGGAGATCGAGTTGGAGCTAGTCTGGCATGGCGTGCAGTTGCTGCCGCACCTGCCGGCGCAGGGTGTGCCTTTTGTCGAGTTCTACCAAAAGCGCCTGGGCAGTGCCGAGGCCGTGCAAGCACGCCAGGCGCAAGTCCGGCAGGCCGCAGCCGCCGTAGGCTTGAGCATCGACTTCAGTAGCATCAAGACGATGCCCAATACCGCCGATGCCCATCGGCTGTTGGAGTGCGCCACTGAACTGGGGAGCGTGGCGCAGCGTGACGCCTTGCTGGAGCAGCTGTTCGCCGCCTATTTTCATCGCGGCAAGGACCTCGCAGACAGTGCCACCCTGTTGGCGATCGCCGAGTCCTGTGGCTATCCGCGCGCGGCCCTGGCCGACTGTCTGCTGGGTGCTCGCTGCCCCTTCGATGATGACGGGATGGGCGCCCGGGGGGTGCCTTATTTCATCTTCAACCGGCGCCAGGTGGTGTCCGGTGCGCAGTCGGCCGAGGTGCTGTTGCAGGCCATGCACCAAGCCCTTGCGCAAGACGTGACCGGGAGTCAATCGGCATGAGCCGGCGCATTGCGGTGCCGCCCGAGAAAGTCCCGGCACTTGGCATGCGCACGCTGTTCGAGCCGGCGGGCAGCAGCCTGGCATTGTTCAATGTCGCCGGCCAGCTCTACGCCATCGACGACAGCTGTCCGCATCAGGGGGCTTCACTGTGCGGTGGCCGACTTGAGGGCCGGGTGATCCAGTGCTGTGCCCATGGCCTGCGCTTCGACCTGGCGAGCGGCTACCTGCTCAATTCAAACAGCGTGAAGGTTGCCAACTACCCGGTCGAGGTGGTCGACGGCCAAGTGTTCATTGTCATCACTTCCAGGGAGACCGCGTTATGAGTGCCATTGCTCTGGCCTATGTCCATGGCCGCGTACAAGAACGGCTCCCCGGTTTTATCGTCAGCCTGATAGTTGCTGCAGCGGCGAGTTTTCTATCCGAGCACTATGGTGCGCCGGTCATGCTGTTCGCGCTGCTGCTCGGTATGGCACTGAATTTTCTCGCCAGCGACGGCAAGTGCAAGGCCGGTATCGAGTTCACCTCACGAACCGTGCTACGCATCGGCGTAGCGTTGCTGGGCATGCGTATCACCCTCGAACAGATCGCCGCGCTGGGCTGGAAACCGGCGGCCCTGGTGGTGATCTCGGTCGTGGTGACCATCCTCGTCTCGATGGTGGCGGCCAAGGCCATGGGGTTCCAGCGTCTGTTCGGCATGCTCACCGGTGGCGCTACGGCCATTTGCGGTGCCTCCGCGGCGCTAGCGCTGGCGGCGTCTTTTCCCAACCATCCGCAGAAAGAGCGCGCCACGCTGTTCACCGTAATTGGCGTGTCGGCACTGTCGACCCTGGCCATGATCGTCTACCCGATGATCGCCAACTGGCTCGAGCTGAATCCCCAGTTGGCCGGGGTGTTCCTCGGCGCCACCATTCACGACGTTGCCCAGGTGGTGGGTGCCGGCTACAGCATGTCTACCGAGACTGGCGATACCGCCACTGTGGTCAAGTTGATGCGAGTGGCCATGCTCCTGCCGGTGATCGTTTGCGCAGCGATGATTTCCCGTACGCAGGGCGTCGATCCGACGGGTAAACGACCGCCGTTGCTACCCTGGTTCGCCGTGGGCTTCCTGATTCTCGCGTGCGTCAACAGTACTGGCTGGGTCGTCCCGGCAGTGCAGGGATTGACCAACGAACTGTCGCGCTGGTGCCTGGTCATCGCCATTAGCGCCCTGGGCATGAAGACCCGGCTCAAGGAGCTTGCCGCGGTGGGTATCAAGCCCATCCTGCTGATGGTGGGGGAGACGGTCTTCCTGATTGCTCTGGTGCTGTTACTGATGCGCTGGGGTTTGTAAACCTACGCGCTATCGAGGATTGCGCGACTCACTGGACAGCGCGAACGTGAGTCAAGTGTCGTACCCCGCAAGTGCTCCATTTACGGTCGTCTGTTCCAGCAGATGACCGTTTTTTTTTGCTGCGGGGCGCATCAGCTGTCTTTGCGCGGCACGATCTTGCGCTCACTGCGCCAGGCGGCTGGCGGCATGTTGAACTGGGAAATGAACCAGCGCGTGAATGAATTGGGCATGGAGTAGCCGAGCATGTCGGCGATCCGTCCCAGCGAGTACCCGGGGTTCTCCAGGTAGCGAACCACCAGGTCGCGGCGCACGCTACTGATCAACTCACTGAAGCTGGCCCCTTCTTCGTCCAGGCGGCGCTGCAGGGTGCGTACGTTCATACCCAGGCTCTGGGCGATCTGCGCAATGGTGGCGCGACCCATGGGGAGCAACATGTAAATGGATTTGCGCACGTCGAATGCCACGGAGTGGTCGTTTTTGCCCAGCAGCGAATCCATGTAGCGCTGCGCGTGACGGGCCATGGCCGCATTGGCCAGAGGGTTGGCGGTGTCGAGGTTGGCGGCATGACAAACGATGCCGTTGAACTCGCAGCCGAACTCCACCTTGCAGCCGAAGATCCGTCGATGCACGGACAGGTCTGTCGGAGCTTCATGGGAGAAACAGACATTGATCGGGTGCCAGTGCGCGCCGAGCAGGGCTGCGCAAAAGCGGTGCATCACGGCGATGGCCAATTCGATGGATTGGCGATTGTTGGTGCCCATGTCGGTAACCAGTTCTTCGCGAATGATCACCGTACTACCAGTTTCCTCAATGTAGATCGCCAGTGACTCATTGATCTGCTGACGATAGTGCACGATCACATTCAGCGCATCGCGCAGCGTGTTCTGGTGACTGAGCAGCAGACTCACTTCACCAAAGTCCGCGAGTTGACGCAGCTCGGCCATGCGCAGGCCGAGGGTTTCACAACCACTCAGGCGCGCCGACTTCTCCAGCAGGATGATGCTGGCGGTGGCCGGGATGCGTTGACTCGGATCACTCAAAAGCGCAGGGCTCAAGCCCACTTCGGCTAACAGGGTGATCGCGTTCAGCCGTAGATGGCGAGCCACATCCAGGTAATTGGTCAGTACGGCGGTTCGTGCTTGTACGGGCATGGCGTGGATACATTCCATGTTGTGACAAATGAGATCTCGCTGTCGCAGTTGCCTGCCAGTTATAGAGGCTTGGCCGTGAAATGAAAAGCGCTTGGCGTCGTAAAGCTGTCGGGTCGATTCTGAGGCGCTGTCATCAAAAGGGAAGTGGCTGACGCTAAATGTAACCCGCTCCGACAAGGCGAATCCTACTGTGCTGCTGGCAGGGTTCGAAATATTGGCGGACCCGCTCGATGGATTGTTCAAGGGTGAATAGCGCGATGAATGACACCACGATTTTGATAGTTCCGGGCTTGCGCGATCATGTGCCGGCACATTGGCAAACGCTGCTGGCAACCAGGTTGGACAAGGTTCGCTCAGTACCGCCACTGGAAGACAACAAGCTCAGTCTGGCGGCACGAGTGGACGCGATCCAGCACGAGCTGGAGAAGATTTCCGGCCCGGTGATCCTGGTGGCTCACAGTGCCGGTGTGCTGATGGTGGTGCACTGGGCCGCCCGTCATGACCGCCCGATCAAGGGCGCCTTGTTGGCCGCACCGCCTGACCTTGAGGCCACATGGCCAATAGGTTATCCGACCTCCGAGAGCCTGCGGGCCAATGGCTGGGATCCGCTGCCAAAAGGGCCTCTGCCATTCCCTGCGATCGTCGCGGCCAGTACCAACGACCACCTTGCGAGCCTGGAGTCGGTGACCCAAATGGCCCGTCACTGGGGCAGCGAACTGGTCAACCTCGGTGCCGTAGGCCATCTCAATCCAGCAGCCGGATACGGCGAGTGGCCGCAGGCCGAAGACTTTATCCGCACGCTGGATCGCTAGACGCAAGCACCTGAATAAAACCACCTGAAGAAGCTCGCATCACCGCCAGGACCTGATGTGGGCCGTTGTTAGAGCCAAAAAACAAAAACAACAAAAAACGGAGACAACGTAATGCACACCACGACAGGGCAGAACCCTCTGCGTCGCAGTCTGCTGGCTACCGCCACGCTGCTCGCTTCCATGCCGGCTGCCTATGCCTTTGAACTGAACAATGGCAGTGAAGATTGGGCCGTGCGCTTCGATAACACCCTCAAGGCCAGTTACGGTCAACGGGTGCAAGGTCAGAATTCGAAGATTGCCAACGCCGCCAACTATAACGACGGCGACAAAAACTTCAGCGTCGGCAGTGCTGTGACCCAGCGGGTCGATCTGCTGACCGAGCTCGATGTGGTCTACCAACGGAAGATGGGTTTTCGTGTCAGCGCCGCGAGCTGGTATGACCATGCCTATGACGATGTCGGTTCCAACTCCAACCCTTTTCCAGGGCAGGCGGGCAATGCGGGTAACCTGGTTGCGGCTCGTCAGTCCGGCTCTATTCAGCCTGGCGACTCGCTGAACGGCCACGTTGCACGCAAGCATGGGCTGAGCAACTACAGCGACCGTTATTACAACGGCCCCTCCGGTGAGATCCTTGATGCCTTTGTGTTCTACAGTACCGAGGTCGGCGAGGAGTCGATGTTCAGCAGCAAGCTCGGCAGGCACAACATGTTCTGGGGCGAGACCCTGTTCAACGCGGCCAACGGCATCAACTACGGTCAGTCGGCCCTGGACCTGGCCAAGTTGTACAACGTGCCGGGCACCGAAACCAAGGAACTGTTCCTCCCGCGCAACCAGCTTTCCATGTCGTTCACCGTCAATCCAGAACTGACCCTGGGCGCGCAGTACTTCCTGGAGTTCCGCAACACCCGTCTGCCTGAGGGTGGGACCTATATGGGCGGCTACGACATGTTCGGCGAAGGTGGGGAGGTGTTCTGGCTGCCGGTACCGACGGCGCTGAACGGGGCCGGTGCTTTTTTCGGTACGCCGCGCGGGCATGACGTCAAGCCAAACAACTCCGGCGACTTCGGGCTGATGGCCAAGTGGAGTCCGGAGTGGCTGGACGGCACCTTGGGCTTCTACTACCGCAACACCTCGGACCCGATGCCAGTGGTGCTGGTCAATGCGCCCAACCTGCAACAGCCAGGTCTGCCGGGGCTCGCGGGTGCCGAATACCTGGCCGCTTATGCCGATGACATCGACATCTACGGCATCAGCCTGTCGAAAAATGTGGGTCCGGTCAGCGTCGGGCTTGATGTGAACTATCGCGAGAACATGCCGCTGCTGAGCAATTTCACCACCATCAACCCGACCTTGAGTGCACAGGCTGCGCAGGGGCTGGTCAACGGCGACAACCTTATCGGTGCCGTGCCGGGCAGAGGTGACACCGGAACGGCCCGTGGCAAGACTTTCCACGTGGTACTCAATGGCCTGGTGAGTTTCGGCAATACCCCGTTGTGGGACTCGTCCTCGCTGGCTGTAGAAGGTTCCATGACTCATCTGGTCAGCGTCGACAAGGGCGAGCAGTCCTTCAAGGGCAATTCCAGCTACCGGGGCATCGACAAAGTCGACACCAATGCCTACTCCATCGCGACCAACTTCACCCCGACCTGGTTCCAGGTATTCCCGGGTGTCGATATGTCCATGCCCGTCTCCTACAACGTCGGCCTCAAGGGCAACTCGGCTGTCCAGTTGGGTGGCAGCGAGAACGCCGGCAGCTACTCCGTAGGCATCGCCGCGGACGTCTATCAAAAGTACAAATTCGACCTGAAGTACGTGGATTCTTTTGGTCCTTTCAATACCTGTGAAACCGGGCTCGATAACAACACCCCCGGCAGTAGTGGGCAGTACCGCTGCATTCCCGGCCAGATCACTTCGCAGGCAGGCCTGGCGCCGCTGCTGAAGGATCGCGGGATGCTCACGGCCTCGTTCAAAACCACCTTCTGATTGACGCTCAGATCACAAAAACAAGTGGAGAGAATTCAGATGAAATTGCTAAATAGCGTGTTGGCAGCTTCCCTGGCGGCTGTCATTGCCGGTCAGGCCCAAGCGGCTGTATCGGCTCAGGAAGCAGCCAGGTTGGGCACCAGCCTGACCAATGTGGGCGCCGAGATGGCAGCTAATGCCGATGGTTCGATTCCTGCCTACAAAGGCGGCCTGACCACCCCGCCAGCCGGCTTCAAGGCGGGCGACGGCATGCGTCCGGACCCGTTTGCCGACGAGAAGCCGCTGTTGGTCATCGATGGCAAGAACGTTGACCAGTACAAGAGCCAGTTGACCGCCACCACGGCAGAGCTTGCCAGGCGCTATCCCACTTACCACATCAATGTGTATCCGACCCATCGCACTGTCGCCCTGCCTCAGGCAGTGCTGGACAACAGCGTGAAAAATGCCACCGGTACCCAGTCCATCAATGGCGGTCTGTCCATCGATAACTTGCTGCCCGGCGTGCCGTTCCCGATCCCGACCTCGGGCAGTGAAGCCATGTGGAACCACCTGCTGCGCGTAGGGGGCAATCGCAATGTCAAATATGACTCCTGGAATGTTGACTCGGCGGGTGTACCGACACTGTCCACCACGGCGCTGTCGTTCTCGAACTATCCGATCTACGACGACATGTCGAAGCCGTTCAAGAGCACTGACGTGTTCTTTCAGATGAAGCTGTATTACACCGGTCCCGCGCGCCGTGCGGGAGAGGCAATCATGCTCAAGGACACTGCCAACCCATTGGAGCAGCCACGCCGCAGCTGGCAGTACCTGCCTGGCCAGCGTCGAGTGAAGCTGGCGCCGGACTTGGCCTATGACACGCCTAACCCTGGTACGGGCGGTGCCGGTACTTACGACGACGTGTTCGTGTTCAACGGCGCGTTGGACCGCTTCGACTGGAAGCTGGTGGGCAAGCAGGAAATGGTCGTGCCCTACAACACCTACAAGCTGACTTACGCTGTGGACGCCAAGCAACTGACGACCCCCAACCACATCGCATCTGACTTTGTGCGCTGGGAGAAACACCGCGTCTGGGTGGTGGAAGGCACGCTCAAATCCGGCGCGCGGCACATCTACCAGAAGCGCCGCATGTACCTGGATGAAGACAGCTGGATCGCTTTGGCTTCTGACCAGTATGACTCCAGCGGCAAGCTCTACCGTGGCTCCTTCGCCTTCCTCAGCCAGAGTTACGACAAAAACATCCCCGATGTCTCGCCTTTCATGATCTACGACCTGGTGGGCGGTTCCTACAACATCAACGGCATCACGGGCGCGTACGGCGGCATCAAGTACATCGAGTCTCTGTCGAAGGCGCAGTGGGCTCCGGATGCGCTGGCAGCGTCCGGCATCCGCTAAGCGTCAGGCGATAACAGTCCGGGGCGATCGGTAGAGATCCCCCGGCAGAGTGACTGGAAGATGGACGGCCTGAGCGTCGTTCGTCCTGGGTTGCCGACTCCGACGCCGGGCTGTACCTCGTGTGCTTTCCGGTGCCGTTTTCCTAGAAGGTGCGGTATGGGTTCCTTGAAAAATTTCGTGCTGGCGCTGCTGTGCTCGATGCTGGCGTTATCGCAGGGTGTCGCTCAGGCGGCCGGTTATGCCGATGTGCTGGATCTGCCAGCCAAGCCGAGTCCCTTGGCCGTGCGTAGCCCCTTGATCGGCATCGCTCGCGCCGGTGAGCGCCTGGTCACCGTTGGCCAGCGTGGCCATATTCTTTACTCCGATGACGCTGGCAAGCAGTGGCTGCAGGCCAGCGTTCCGCTGAGCAGCGATCTGACAGCGGTGTTTTTTCCTTCCGCGAAACAGGGCTGGGCGGTCGGTAACGACGGTGTCGTGCTGCACAGCAGCGATGCCGGCACCACCTGGCACAAGCAGCTCGATGGTCGTCAGATCGGCGCCTTGCTGGTCAAGCATTATGAAGCGCTGGCCAGTGCCCAGCCGGCCAACGAGCAGTGGCCGTTGCTGGTCGCCGAGGGTCAGCGCCTGGTCGAGCAGGGCGCCGACAAGCCGTTCCTCGATGTGTGGTTCGCCAACGACAAAACCGGCTATGTGGTCGGGGTGTTCAACCTGATCCTGCGCACCGACGATGGTGGCCTGACCTGGACCCCATTCCAGGACCGCACCGACAACCCCCAGGGTTTCCACCTCAACGCCATCGCCTCCACCGGCGACGGTTTGTACATCGCCGGCGAGCAAGGCCTGTTGCTCAAATGGGACGACAGCGCCCAACGCTTCGCCGCCGTGCCAACGCCTTATCAGGGCAGCTTCTTCGGCGTGCTCGGCAAGCCTGGCGAAGTGCTGGTCTACGGCTTGCGCGGCAATGTGCTGCGCAGCACCGATGGCGGCCAGAACTGGACCGCGCTGGACACCAGCCTGCACGTCAGCATCACCGCCGGCCTGATTGATGCCCGTGGTCATTACCGCCTGTTCACCCAGGGTGGGCAGATGCTGGTCAGCCAGGGCACTGGCGCGCAACTGCATCTGGTGCAGCAACCGGCACCGACGCCGATAGCCGGCGCCACCCAGTCCGCCGCTGGTGCCTTGGTGCTGGCCGGCAGCCGTGGTGCGCGGACGTTGTCCGTCGACCCAGCCCTCGAACCTTAAGAGCGAGAACCCAGACATGGGCAATATCAAACAAGACGCCATGCCGGTGATCCGCGAGCTGCGTGACTTCGATCGGTGCTCTGGCAACCGGCTGGAGCGGCTGGTGTTCAACTTCCGCCCGCTGTTCATGCTGCTGATGGCGCTGGCCACCGTGGTGCTGGGCTACATGGCGCTGACCCGTCTGGAACTGCGGCCCAGCTTCGAGAAGATGATTCCGCAGAGCCAGCCGTACATCCAGAATTTCCTGGAGAACCGCCAGTCGCTGCGCGGCCTGGGCAACTCGGTGCGGGTGGTGGTCGAAAACACCCAGGGCGATATTTTCGACCCCGGTTACCTGGACGTACTCAAGCAGGTCAACGACCAGTTGTTCCTCACTGAAGGAGTCGACCGCTCCTGGATGAAGTCGCTATGGAGCCCAGGGGTGCGCTGGACCGAAGTCACTCAGGAAGGCTTCCAGGGTGGGCCGGTGATGCCCGACGCCTACCAGGGCAAGCCTGAGCAAATCGAACAGTTGCGCCAGAACATTTCTCGCGCCGGCATCGTCGGCAGCCTGGTGGCCAGCGACTACAAGTCGAGCATGCTGATCGTGCCATTGCTGGACAAGGCCTCGGCCACTGGCCAGAGCATCAACTACCACCAGTTCTCGCGGTTACTCGAAGAACAGCTGCGCGACAAGATCGAGTTCGCCGGTGACAGTGCGGCGCGCAAGGCCGGGGCAGAGGGCACGGGCCAGTACAAGGTGCGGGTGATCGGTTTCGCCAAACTGATGGGCGACCTGATCGACGGCCTGATCCAGGTGATGATGTTCTTCGGTCTGGCGGTCGTCACGTCGCTGTTGATTATCTATGCCTACACCCGTTGCGTGCGCAGCACCCTGCTGGTGGTCGGCTGCTCGCTGATCGCGGTGGTCTGGCAATTGGGCATCGTCGCCTGGCTGGGTTATGCCATCGATCCGTACTCGGTGCTGGTGCCGTTCCTGATCTTCGCCATCGGCGTGTCCCACGCCGCACAGAAGATGAACGGCATCATGCAGGACATCGCCCGTGGCACCCATAAACTGATTGCCGCGCGCTACACCTTTCGCCGCCTGTTCATTGCCGGCGTCACCGCGCTGCTGGCCGACGCCGTGGGTTTCGCCGTGCTGATGCTGATCGATATCCCGGTGATCCAGGATCTGGCGATCACCGCCAGCATTGGCGTCGCGGTGCTGATTTTTACCTCCTTGCTGCTGATGCCGGTGGCGCTGTCTTACATCGGTGTCGGCGCCAAGGCCGCCGAGCGTGCGCTGAAAATCGACACTCGTGCAGAGAAGCACAAAGGCTTCGGCAAACTGTGGGACGCGCTCGATCGCTTCACCACGCGCAAGTGGGCCACGGGGGCGGTATTGGTGGCCACGCTGATGGGCATCGGCGGCTTCATGATCAGCCTGCAACTGAAAATCGGCGACCTCGACAGCGGGGCGCCGGAGTTGCGTGCCGATTCGCGCTATAACCGCGACAACGCCTACATCACCAGCCACTACGCACTGTCCAGCGATATGTTCGCGGTGATGATCAAGACGGCGCCGGAAGGCTGCCTGAACTACCAGACACTGGTCCTCGCCGACCGTCTGGCCTGGGAGCTGCAACAGTATCCGGGCGTGCAGGCGACGTCTTCGCTGGTCAACGCGGTGCGCCAGATTACGGCCGGCACCTATGAAGGCAATCCCAAGCTCAACAGCATCCAGCGCAACCAGGACGTGCTGAACTATGCCGCGCAACAAGCCTCGGTCAACTCGCCTGAGTTGTTCAACAACGACTGCTCGCTGATGCCGGTGATTGCCTTTCTCACTGACCACAAGGCTGAGACGCTGGACGCGGTGGTGGCGATTGCCGACAAGTTCGCCAAGGAAAACAGCACCAAGGATCGTCAGTTTCTGCTGGCCGCCGGTAGTGCCGGCATCGAGGCCGCGACCAACATCGTGGTGCGCGAAGCCAACCGCACCATGCTGTTTTACGTGTATGCCGCGGTGACGCTGTTCTGCCTGATCACCTTCCGTAGCTGGCGCGCCACGCTGGTGGCCCTGTTGCCGCTGGTGCTGACCTCGATCCTCTGCGAAGCCTTGATGGTGGTGATGGGCATCGGCGTGAAAGTCGCGACCCTGCCGGTGATCGCCCTCGGCGTCGGGATCGGTGTGGATTACGCGCTGTATTTGCTCAGCGTTCAGCTGTACCACCAGCGCCAGGGTCTGTCGCTGGCGGATGCCTACCGAAAAGCGGTGTCGTTCACCGGTCGGGTGGTCGGGCTGGTGGGCATCACCCTGGCTGCCGGGGTGGTGTGCTGGGTCTGGTCGCCGATCAAGTTCCAGGCCGACATGGGTATCCTGCTGACCTTCATGTTCCTGTGGAACATGCTCGGCGCGCTGATCCTCATTCCCGCTCTGTCGTACTTCCTGTTGCGCGGGCCCTCGCTGAACCGTCGTACGGCCTCGGATGAGCCAGTGGTGCATGAGTCGCTGCTGCCCGTCAGTGAGACCGGCCATCCGCAAAAAACAGGCATGCCTCATGCCCTCACATTGACCGAGCAAGCCCACCATGTCTGATTACAAAGCCCCATTGCGCGACATGCGCTTCGTACTCAATGAAGTCCTCGAGGTGTCCAGGCTCTGGGCACAACTGCCCGGTCTGGCCGAGGCAGTCGACGAAGCAACGGCTGCCGCCATCCTCGAAGAGGCCGGCAAGATCAGTGCTGGCAGCATCGCACCGCTGCGCCGCAGTGGCGACGAGCAAGGTTGCTCCTGGAACAATGGCACAGTGAAAGTCCCGGAGGGTTTTGCCGAGGCCTATCAAGCCTTCGCCGACGGCGGTTGGGTCGGTGTCGGTGGCAACCTGCAGTTCGGTGGCATGGGCATGCCCAAGGTGATCTGCGCCCAGGTCGAGGAAATGGTCACCTCGGCCAACCTGTCGTTCGGCCAGTACCCGATGCTGACCGCCGGTGCCTGCCTGTCGCTCGATGCGCATGCCAGCGAAGGCCTGAAAAAGAAGTACCTGCCCAATATGTATGCCGGGGTCTGGAGCGGCTCCATGTGCCTGACCGAGGCCCATGCCGGCACTGACCTGGGGCTGATTCGCACCCGGGCCGAGCCCCAGTCCGACGGTAGCTACAAGGTCAGCGGGAGCAAGATTTTCATCACCGGTGGCGAACACGATCTGACCGGGAACATCATCCACCTGGTGCTGGCGCGACTGCCGGATGCACCCGCGGGGCCCAAAGGCATTTCGCTGTTCCTGGTGCCGAAAGTGCTGGTCAATGACGACGGTTCGCTGGGCGAGCGTAATTCGCTGTCCTGCGGTTCCATCGAACACAAGATGGGCATCAAGGCGTCCGCCACCTGCGTGATGAACTTTGACGGGGCGACGGGCTGGATCGTCGACGCACCGAACAAGGGCCTGGCGGCGATGTTCACCATGATGAACTACGAACGCCTGGGCGTGGGTATCCAGGGCCTGGCGCAGGGCGAACGCTCGTACCAGAGCGCCGTCGAGTATGCCCGTGATCGTCTGCAGAGCCGTGCGCCAACCGGTGCGCAGCACCAGGATCAGGCCGCCGACCCGATCATCGTGCATCCGGACGTGCGGCGCATGCTGTTGACCATGAAAGCCTTGAACGAGGGCGGGCGGGCGTTTTCCAGCTACGTGGCCCTGCAACTGGACACCGCCAAGTACAGTGAAGACCCGACGGCGCGTACCCGCGCCCAAGAGTTGGTGGCCTTGCTGACCCCGATCGCCAAGGCGTTTCTTACCGACATGGGCCTGGAAACCACCCTGCACGGGCAGATGATTTTCGGCGGCCATGGCTACATCCGCGAGTGGGGCCAGGAGCAGTTGGTGCGCGATGTGCGCATTACCCAGATTTACGAAGGCACCAATGGTATCCAGTCCCTGGACCTGGCCGGGCGCAAGATCGTCGGCAGCGGCGGGGCGCTCTACCGTTTGTTTGCCGCTGAAGTTCGCCACTTCACCGCCAACGCCAGCGCAGAGCTTGGCGAGTTCACCCAACCGTTGAACGCCGCCATGGACACCCTCGACGAACTGACGGCGTGGCTGCTCGACCGGGCCCAGGGCAACCCGAATGAAATCGGCGCGGCCTCAGTCGAGTACCTGCAGGTATTCGGCTACACCACCTATGCCTACATGTGGGCCCTGATGGCCAAAGCGGCCCTGGGCAAACAGACCGACGATGACTTTTACGCCAGCAAACTGGGCACCGCACGCTTCTACTTCGCCCGCCTGCTACCGCGTATCCACTCACTGAGCACTTCGGTCAAAGCCGGTAGCGACAGCCTCTACTCGCTGGATGCGGCGCAGTTCTGAATCAGGAAGGTATAACCATGCTGAAGACAAAAATAATTCCACCGGCACAAGGCGCATACACCTACCCGCTGTTGATCAAGAGCTTGTTGCTGTCAGGGGTGCGATACGAACCTGCCAATGAAATCATCTACGCCGACAAGCTCCGATATAGCTACAGGACCCTCATCGAACGAATCCATCGGCTGGCCAATGCGCTGACGGCGGCCGGGGTCAAGGCCGGGGACACGGTGGCCATGCTCGACTGGGACAGCCATCGCTACCTGGAATGTTTCTTCGCCGTGCCAATGATCGGCGCGGTGCTGCACACGGTGAATATTCGCCTGTCGCAGGAGCAGGTGCTCTACACCATGAACCACGCCGAGGATGACCTGGTGCTGGTGCATGATGATTTCGTGCCCATGATCGAGCAGATTCAGGGGCAACTCACCACCGTCAAAGGCTTCCTCCAGCTCACTGACGACACCGCAGCCAGCACGTCGCTGGCAGTGCTGGGCGAATACGAGCAACTGCTGGCCCAGGCATCGGACCATTACGACTTCCCCGACTTTGATGAAAACTCGGTGGCGACCCTGTTTTACACCACGGGGACCACCGGCACGCCGAAAGGGGTGTATTTCACTCACCGTCAGTTGGTGCTGCATACCTTGAATGCCGTGGGTACCCTGGGCGTTTACCAAAGCCTGCCATTGCTGCGTTCGAATGATGTGTACATGCCGATCACGCCGATGTTCCACGTGCATGCCTGGGGCGTGCCCTATGTCGCGACCCTGATGGGCATCAAGCAGGTGTACCCCGGCCGTTACGAGCCCAATAGCCTGGTGCGGCTTTTTCGTGAAGAGAAGGTCACCTTTTCTCATTGCGTACCGACCGTCCTGCAAATGGTCCTCAACTGTGAGGAAGGCAAGGCGACCCGGTTCGACGGCTGGAAAATGCTCCTGGGCGGCAGTGCGTTGACGTTGGGCATCGCCAGTCAGGCAAGTGCCAAAGGCATTCAGGTCCACAGTGGCTACGGCCTGTCCGAGACCTGTCCGATGCTTTGCCTGAGCTTCCTGCGGGGCGAGGAACTTGAACAGTCCATGCCGGCGCAGTTACCCACTCGCATCAAGACCGGTATGCCGATACCCATGGTCGACATGAACATCATTGATGCCAACGGCCATGCGGTCGCCCATGACGGCGAGTCCCTGGGCGAAATTGTCGTCCGCGCGCCATGGCTGACCCAAGGCTATCTGAAGGCCCCGGAAAAGGGTGCAGAACTGTGGCACGGCGGCTGGCTGCACACCGGCGACCTGGCTTCCATCGATTCGCAAGGCAGGGTGGAAATCAAGGACCGCATCAAGGACGTGATCAAGACGGGTGGCGAGTGGATCAGTTCACTGGACCTGGAGAACCTGATCAGCGAGCACGCGTCGGTCACTTCTGTTGCCGTGGTGGGCATTGCCGATGAGCAATGGGGCGAACGGCCCATGGCTCTGGTGGTGTGTGAACCGGGGCAGTTCGTCGACAAACAGATGCTCGAAGCCCACCTGCAACAGTTCGTGGCCTGTGGCCGCATCAACAAATGGGCAATCCCCAAGCAGTTCAAGTTCGTCGCGGAAATTCCCAAGACCAGCGTCGGCAAGATCAACAAGAAACTGATTCGGGAAAGCGAGTTGAGCTGAGGGAATCGAGCTATTCCACGGCACCCACTCCTTTTTCCGAACGAGAAAACATCCATGAATGACTTGATCCATTATCAAAACGAAGGTCCTCTGGCCCTGATCGGCCTCGCCCGTGCCCCCGTCAACGCCCTGGGCCAGGCTTTGCGCGAACAATTGCTGGAGGCCTGTGACCGCGCCGCCACCGATGCCAGCGTGAAAGCGATTGTGCTCTACGGCGAGGGCTTGGTGTTCAGCGCTGGTGCGGACATCTCCGAGTTCGGTAGCGCCGCGTCGTTCGCCAGGCCGGACCTGCCAGGGCTGCTGACCCGTCTGACTGAATTGGACAAGCCGCTGATTGCCGCCATTGGTGGCCTGGCATTGGGTGGTGGGCTGGAACTCGCCCTGGCCTGCGGCTATCGCGTGGCTGAAGCCGGGGCGCGCCTGGGCTTGCCGGAAATCAAGCTTGGTTTACTGCCAGGTGCCGGTGGCACTCAGCGCCTGCCGCGCCTGATCGGTGCCGAGGCGGCGCTGGATATGATTGCCTCCGGTCAGCCGATCAATGCTAATCGGGCACTGGCGCTGGGACTGCTTGATCGCGTGGCACAAAGCGCTGACAGCTTGCTCGACACGGCCAAGGCGTTGGCCGCAGAACTGATTGCCGCACAGGCACCGGCGCGTCCGACCTGGCCGCAGGCGAGTCCGGGCGCAGCCCTGCCGGTGAATTATTTCGCCGACTATCGCGCCGCCAATCAGTCTCGCTGGAAAGGCCAGAGCGCGCCGCAGCGAGTGGTGACGGCGATCGAAGCAGCCTGCAACCTGCCGTTGGCCGAGGGCTTGGCCAGGGAGGGCGAGCTGTTCAAGGAGGCCGAGGCTTCCAGCGAGTCCGAGGCCCTGCGCCATGTGTTTTTCGCCGAGCGTGAAGTCGGCAAATTGCCGGGTCTGGATGCTGGTACGCCGATCCGTCCTGTCACTCAGGTTGCGGTGATCGGCGCCGGCACCATGGGCGGCGGGATTGCCATGAACTTCGCCAATGCGGGCATGGCGGTGACGCTACTGGAGCTCAAGGCCGATGCCCTGGCACGTGGCCTTGAGCTGATTCGCAAAAACTACGAAACCAGTGTCCAGCGCGGCAAGCTCACGGCCGGGCAGATGGACGAGCGCCTGGCGCTGATCCACGGCACCCTGGACTACGCCGATATCGCCGACTCGGACCTGGTGATCGAAGCCGTTTTCGAGAACCTGTCGATCAAGCAGCAGGTGTTCCGAACCTTGGACGAGGTGTGCAAGGTCGGGGCGATTCTCGCCAGCAATACCTCCACTCTGGATGTCGACGCCATTGCCGCCGTCACGCGCCGGCCGCAGGACGTCGTCGGCCTGCATTTCTTCAGCCCGGCCAACGTCATGCGCCTGCTCGAAGTGGTGCGCGGCACGGCCACGGCCGCTGATGTCCTGGCCACCACGCTGAAGGTCGCCAAGCGCATCGGCAAGATCCCGGTGGTGTCCGGGGTGTGCTTCGGCTTCATCGGCAACCGCATGCTCGAACCCTATTCCCGCGAAGCGCACCGTCTGCTGCTGGAAGGCGCCACGCCTGCGCAGATTGACAAGGTGCTCACCGGTCTTGGTTTGGCGATGGGGGTCATGGCCATGCACGATCTGGCGGGCATCGATGTCAGTTTCCTGGTGCGCGAATCGCGCCGTGACGTCATCGCCCACGATCCCGGCTACTGCAAGCTTGCCGATGCGCTTTACGCACTGGGCCGTTTTGGCCAGAAGAGCAGTCGCGGCTATTACCGCTACGAAGGCCGTGAGCGCAAGGATGACCCTGAAGTGGTTGCCTTGGCCGAGCGCATCGCAGGCGAACTGGGCATTCAGCGCCGCGTCATCAGCGATCAGGAAATTCACGACCGTTGCCTGTTGATGCTGATCAACGAAGGCATCCAGTTGCTCGACGAAGGCATCGCCCGGCGCAGCAGCGATATCGACCTGGTCTGGATCAACGGCTACGGCTTCCCGGCCTGGCGCGGTGGCCCGCTGCACTACGCCGAAGGGCTGGGGTTGGCACAGGCGCTGGAACGTATCGGCCATTACCGCCAGACACTCGGCGCATACGGAGCGATGTGGTTCCAGCCGGCAGCACTGCTTGAGCGCCTGGTGACCAGCGGCAAGACCCGCATCGAACGCATCTGACTTTTCGGCGGCCACTGCACATTGGCCGCCCCGACCCGTCACGCAAGGAATTGCAACATGAAAGAAGCCGTCATTCTCTCCACCGCCCGTACCCCCATCGCCAAGGCTTTCCGCGGCGCGTTCAACACCATCAAGTCACCGACCATGGCCAGCCACGCGATCCGTGCGGCGGTCGAACGTGCCGGTATCGAAGCCGGGGAGATCGAAGACCTGGTCATGGGCACCGCACTGACCAGCGGCACTGCCGGTTTGAACCTCGCACGCATGGCGGCACTGGCCTCGGGCCTGCCGTTGTCGGTCAGCGGGCAGACCCTGGATCGCCAGTGCGCGTCGGGCCTGATGGCCATCGCCACGGCCGCCAAGCAGATTATCGTCGACGGCATGCCGGCCACGATCGGTGCTGGTCAAGAAAACATCAGCGCGGTGCAGAACCGCAACATGGAATGGGCCTACGCCGAGCGCGACCCGCAGGTGGAGCGCAACGCCATCCACGCCTACATGCCCATGCTGCAAACCGCCGAGCTGGTTGCTCAACGCTATGGCATCAGTCGCGAGGCGCAGGACGCCTACGCCCTGCAATCGCAGCAACGCACCGCAGCGGCGCAGCAGGCCGGGCTGTTCGACGGCGAAATCGTTCCGGTCAGCAGCATTCGGCAGGTGATCGACAAAGCCACTGGCGAGGCGCGCCTGGAGGAAGTCACCCTGCGTCAGGATGAAGGCAACCGTCCGCAGACCCGGTTGGAAGACCTGATCAACCTCAAGCCGGTGATCGAGGGCGGCTGCATCACTGCCGGTAACGCCAGTCAGCTGTCGGACGGCGCCAGCGCCTGCGTGCTGATGGATGCGCGTCTGGCCGAGCAGCGCAACCTCAAGCCGCTGGGCCTGTACCGCGGTATCGCGGTCGCCGGCCTGGCTCCGGAAGAGATGGGCATCGGCCCGGTGCTGGCGGTTCCCAAGCTACTCAAGCAACACGGCCTGAAGGTCGACGATATCGGCCTGTGGGAGCTCAACGAGGCGTTTGCCTGCCAGGTGCTTTATTGCCGCGACACCTTGGGCATCGACGACGCCCGATTGAACGTCAATGGCGGCTCCATTGCCATCGGCCACCCTTACGGCATGAGTGGCGCACGTATGGTCGGGCACGCTTTGCTGGAAGGCCGCCGACGCGGCGTGAAGTATGTGGTGGTGACCATGTGCGTTGGCGGCGGCATGGGCGCGGCGGGACTCTTCGAGGTGTTCCAGTAAGCACCTGGGTGCCAGGCCCGCGGCAACGCCGACGGTAAATCCAATCACTGCGCACACGGCTCACACCCTGTGCGCAGTGTCTTTATTGCAGGCGCCGCCACAGCGTGGAGCGACTGATACCCAGTTCAATAGCCGTTTGCGCCAGATTGCCGTTACAGGCCAGAAGCGTTTCGCGTATGTATTGCTTTTCCTTTTCCTTGGCGATGTTTTTCAAGTCACTGACTGCCGGTGTTGCCTGACCTGGTGCCTGGGGCAAGGCTTGGCTTTTCAGCAGTTCGGGGATCACCAGGGCGAGGCTCAACTCATCGATCGCGGCGCCTTGCAGCAGGTCCTGTGCCGAAAGCGCCGCACGTTCAACGATGTTTTCCAGTTCACGGATGTTACCTGGCCAGGCATACGCCATGAGCTTGGGCAGCAATGCATCCAGCAGTCGTTCCTGCAATCGCGGCGGGCGTTTGTCTGCATTCAGACGCAGCAGAATGGCGCGGGCGATGTCTGCGATGTCTTCACCGCGTTCCCGCAAAGGCACCGTCTGCAGACGCAGGATGTTCAGGCGATAGTAAAGGTCGCTGCGAAATTCTCCGGCCTCGATGGATCGGGAGAGGTCCTGATGGGTGGCGGCGATGATTCGGATGTCGATGCTGATCGGTTCTGTTGCGCCCAGGCGCAGGACTTCACGCTCTTGCAAGACGCGCAACAGGCGGGTCTGCAGTGACACCGGCATGTCGCCGATTTCGTCGAGGAACAACGTGCCGCGATGGGCGGCTTCGATCAGCCCGGGTTTACCGCCTTTGCGTGAGCCGCTGAAGGCACCTTCCTGATAGCCGAACAGTTCGCTCTCCAGCAGCGATTCGGGAAACGCCGCGCAGTTGATCGCGACGAAAGGACCGCGCTGGCGGTTGCTGACATTGTGCATGCCTTGCGCCAGCAACTCCTTGCCGGTACCGCTTTCGCCGGTGATCAGCACGGTAGAGGAGGTGGCTGCATAGCGTTCGGCCAGTTTCAGCAGCTGTCGGGTCGCCAGGCTTTTGCCGTTGATTTGCTCCAGGCGGTATTTGGCCAAGAACCCGCCAGGGCGGTGCGTCGAGCGGATGCGCTGGTCGGCGCGCTGTACCGCGGACGTATCCTGGCAAGTCAACACCAGCCCGGTGCGTTGGCCGTCTTCCAGAATCGGCAGGATATTGCTGACGACCAGGTTCTGGCCCAGGCGGATGACGGTGTTCTCTTCGCCGACTCCACTGCGCAGCACTTCGTCCAGCGCCAGTTCCGGACAGAGCTCCTGCAGGGGACGGCCCAGCATGAGGTTTGCCGGCATGCCCAACAGGGCTTCCAGTGCCGGGTTCGCCGATTGCACGATTCCCCGGTTGTCCACGGCTGCAACGCCTGTCGGAATGTGCTGCAACACACCGTTCAGATGCCGGCGTTTGGCAATTTCCATGCGCTGGCTGTGCAAGATGCCCAGCGCTTCTTCCAGCGCTTTGCGCACGGTGTCCTGGCTCAATGAAAGCACGCCGTGCAAGCCGACACGTTCCGCCAGTTCAACCACGGTCGATGAGCCAATCACCGTCCGGTAACCCAGGCTGCGGGCGTGCTCCACCGCCTGTCGAGCCTCTTCGAACGTGAGGTAGCACGCCTGGTGGATCTGCACCGTGAACAGCGCTGCCATCGACTCGAGGTCGGCGTTGATTCGCGCATAACTGATGACGGCGATGTGCGGTGAACGCAGGCGTGCTTGTTCCAGGGCGCGCAGGAGATCGGCGCCGCCCACGCGCATCGACAGCACCGGGCGGGTCAGGTGCCTGCGCAGGTAGGCAGCGGTAGCGCCTGCGCAAATAAAGACTTCGACTTCGTTGTTCTGCTCCAGCTCGCGGGCCAGTTGCAATGACTCGGCGACGGTGGTGTCCAGCACGCGGATGCTGGTTTCGGCCGAATAGTCAGCCATCACGCTGTTCACCACGCGCGCCAGGCGGCTTTGTTGCAACGGGCATTCCAGGTGGCTGATGAGAACGATGATCTGGGGTTGGCGGGGCTGCATGGCGAGCGAGCTCTGATGAGTGTTTCAAGAGGGTTTCATAGTTGAATGCAGGTGTTGCAGAAATGCAACGTTTGTCGGCGCTATAAAGCCTCGCCGCCGCCCGCTGAAATGGCTGCAGCGCCTGCGCTGCCTGGCGTCCAGCAGACGATCAGGACGTGCTGCAAAAGCTGGCCCGGCAATTGCTCCGTCGATGATTGAAGTGAAGCCATCCTCTTCAACAACAATTCCAACAGGTCAGGTGCGGCGTCTAATGAGTGATCCGAACGTAGCAGCGGTGACAGTGCCGCAGCCCGAAGCACAACTGAAAAAAACCAGGCTTGAAACCTTCCTGTGCGCCCAGGCCGGCGCGCAACGGGTGACCGTCGACAATCAGCAGCGCCTGTCTGGTGGCGCCATCCAGGAAAACTGGTTGCTCGACGTGAATGTGGAGGGCGGCGCGTATGCCGGCCGCCAGCGCTGGGTCCTGCGCAGCGACGCTCAATCGGCCGTGCAGGAGAGCCTGAGCCGCGCCCAGGAATTCGCGGTGTTGAGCACGGTCCACCGTGTCGGGGTGAAGGTGCCCAGACCACTCTGGTTGTGTGAAGACACCGCGGTGCATGGGCGGGCCTTTTTCATCATGGAGTGGGTGTCCGGTATCACGGCCGGCCATCGGCTCACCAGTCAGCTGGGAGCGCAAGGCGATATGCAGTTGGTGTCCGACCTGGGCGCCAACCTGGCACGTATCCATTGCATCGCGCCTGGCGAGGCCGGCCTGGATTTCCTTGGTGATCCGCAGCGGGTCTCGGTGCAAGCGTCGATTGATGCCCTGCGTGCCGTATTGGACCGCCTCGGGGCGGTTCAGCCTGTGCTGGAGTGGGGCCTGCGTTGGTGTGAGTCCAACGCGCCAAAAAGCACCGCCCGGTGTTTGCTCCATGGTGACTTCCGCACCGGCAATTACCTGGCCGAATCCGGCAGGTTGCAGGCGGTACTGGATTGGGAATTCACCGGCTGGGGCGATCCGCGCCAGGACATTGGCTGGTTCACCGCCCGCTGCTGGCGGTTCGCCCGGCCTGACCTGGAGGCCGGCGGCATCGGCACGCTGGAGCACTTCATGCGCGGTTACACCGAGGTGTCTCCCCTCAATATCGAGCCTGAAGAATTGGTCTTCTGGCAGGTCATGGCCACGTTGCGTTGGGCGATCATCGCCCAGCAGCAGGCCCAGCGGCATTTGTCCGGTGAGGAGCCTTCGCTGGAACTGGCCCTGACGGGAACGCGGGTCCCCGAACTGGAACTGGACATATTGCGGTTGACCGGAGGGCTGCGCTGATGAATATCCGGCCCGACGCGAATGAACTGTTGGCGATAGCCCGCCAGACCCTGCTCGACGAGTTGTTGCCGCAGCTACCAGGCAGGCTGCGCTACCAGGCGCTGATGGTCGCCAATGCCATGGCCATTGCCGGGCGCGAATACCTTGAGGGCGAGACCGCGCAGGCTACCGAGGCTCGACTGCTCGCGGGACTGCTGGACGATGACCAGGCGTCACTGACGGATGCCCGCCAGGCGCTGTGCCGGGCTATTCGCCTGGGCCGTTTCGATGAGCCCGGGAGTGAACAGGATCACCTGTTATTGGCGCTCTCGGCGATCACCCGTGCACGGCTGTCCATCAGCAATCCGAAGGCGCTTGGCCAATGAGTGCTCCAGCGGTTTTGCGACGTCGTTGCTACCTGGTACGCCATGGCCATGTGGATTATTTCTCCCCCGAAGGCCAGCCGCTGGATCCGCGCAGCGTGCCGCTTTCCGACCTGGGAGAAGATCAGGTGCGGCAGCTGGCGCAGGTGATGAAGTCGATCAGTTTCGACCGTGCGCTGTGCTCCGATTACCCACGTGCGCGGCAGACCGCTGAAGGGCTGCTGGGCGATCGCCAGATCGAACTGCAGGCGTGCGCGCAGCTACGGGAAGTGCGTGCCGGCCGTCTGCGCGAGATTGCCCCGCAGCAACTGCGACAGCAGGTCAGCTACGCCTACGACAGCTTTGCCGATCCTGAGGGCAGCTTCATGGGTGGGGAGCGCTGGAGCGATTTCGACCGCCGCATCATGGCCCGCTTCGAAGAGGTCCTGGCCGAGCCCGACTGGCAGAGCTTGCTGCTGGTCAGTCATGACGCCGTCAATCGCCTGCTGCTGGGTTGGGCTCTGGGTGGCCCGAGCGGTTGCGCCGCGGCCCTGGAACAGGACAACGCCTGCCTGAACATCATCGATATCGACATGCAGGCCGGTCGCGTCCTGCGCTGCTACGTGCGTGTCGTGAACCTGACGCCCTACGACCTCCCCAAGACCCGCCAGCGACAAACCGTGATGGAGCGCATCTACGCGCAGCTTGCGCCTCTTGCCGAACAACGACCCTAGTCGAACAGAAACCAGGACCACCATGAACTTCACCATCCCCCAAGAGTTGCTGGACCTGCGCGAAAAGACTCGCGCCTTTATCGCCGAACAGGTGATCCCCATGGAGACCGATCCGCGCCTCACAGCACACGGTCCCAGCGAAGCGTTGCGCCAGGAGCTGCTGGACATGGCCCGTCGCGCCGGTCTGTTGTGCCCGCACGCCAGTCGTGAAATGGGCGGTGCAGGCTTGAGCCACTTTGCCAAGGCAATCGTCTTCGAAGAAGCCGGTTATTCGCCGCTAGGTCCGATTGCGTTGAACATCCATGCACCGGACGAAGGCAACATTCACCTGATGGACGAGGTGGCCACCGCGGCGCAGAAAGACCGCTGGTTGCGTCCCTTGGTCAGTGGCCGGATCCGCTCCTGTTTTGCCATGACCGAGCCAGCGCCGGGTGCAGGTTCCGATCCGTCGATGATGCAGACTGTCGCCGTGCGCGACGGCGACCACTACGTCATCAACGGTCGTAAATGGCTGATTACCGGGGCCGACGGGGCCGGGTTCGCGATCATCATGGCGCGCATGGAGGATGGCTCGGCAACCATGTTCCTGGCGGACATGAACACGCACGGAATTATCCATGAACGGCAACTCAAGACCCTGGACAGCTGCTTCGCAGGCGGCCATTCAATACTGCGTTTCGAAAATGTGCGGATTCCGGCCACCGATGTGCTGGGCGAAATCGGCAAGGGTTTTCGTTATGCGCAAGTGCGCCTCGCGCCTGCGCGGCTGACCCACTGCATGCGCTGGCTGGGCGCTGCCCGCCGTGCCCACGATATCGCCTGCGACTACGCGAGGACCCGCGATTCGTTCGGTAAAACCCTGGGAGAGCACCAGGGTGTCGGTTTCATGCTGGCGGACAACCAGATGGCGCTGCACAGCACTCGCCTGGCCATCTGGCATTGCGCCTGGGTCCTGGATGAAGGCGGTCGGGGCAATGTCGAGTCGAGCATGACCAAGGTGCTGAGTGCTGAAGCCTTGTGGCACGTGGTCGATCGCTGCGTACAGATTCTGGGGGGACGCGGTGTGACCGGGGAAACCGTGGTCGAGCGCATCTTCCGCGACATCCGCCCGTTCCGTATCTACGACGGCCCAAGCGAGGTGCACCGCATGAGCCTGGCGAAAAAAATCCTCGAAGGACACAAGGAGTTTTCCTGATGAAACCTGCAATCACTCAGCTTTTCGATCTGACTGGCCGTCGAGCCTTGGTCACTGGCGCCTCTAGCGGGCTTGGCCGGCATTTCGCCCGGACGCTGGCGGCGGCGGGCGCCGAGGTGGCGGTGGCGGCGCGTCGGGTCGAGCAGTTGCAAACCCTGGTCGAAGAAATCGAAGGAGAGGGCGGGTGCGCCCGTGCGTTCACCCTGGACGTGACCGACCGGACCTCGGTCAACAGCTGCCTGGCGCGGATTGCCGAGGAACTGGGTCCGTTGGACATTCTGGTGAATAACGCCGGCGTCAGCGACAGCCTCCACGTGCTGGAGTACACCGATGATGATTGGGACCGGGTGGTCGGCACCAACCTCAAGGGTGCCTGGATCGTCGCCCAGGAAGTGGCACGGCGCATGGTCGAGGCGCAGCGCGGCGGCAGTCTGATCAACGTGACGTCGATCCTGGCCAGCCGCGTTGCCGGCAGCCTGAGCCCCTATGTCGCGGCGAAGGCCGGCTTGAGCCATTTGACCCGTTCCCTGGCCCTGGAACTGGCGCGTCACGAGATCCGGGTCAATGCCATCGCCCCTGGCTATGTGATGACTGAACTCAACAGCGATTTCCTGCGCAGTGAGGCAGGCGAAAAGTTGCGCGCCCGTATTCCCACCCGGCGTTTTTGCACGCCGGCCGATCTGGACGGTGCCTTGCTACTGCTTGCCTCTGATGCCAGCCGTGGCATGACCGGCAGTGAAATTGTCGTGGATGCAGGGCATTTGTGTAGCACGTTATAGCGGGATTTTTAACGAATGCCGCACGCCTTGAACTGATAGGACTGGAAAACCAACATGAACCCACTGCACGAAAAAGTCGCGGTGATCACCGGGGCCGCCAGCGGCTTCGGTCGCGAACTGGCGATAGCCTGCGCCAACGAAGGCATGCGCCTGGCGTTGACCGATATCGATGAGAAGAACCTGCAAGGCACGGTTGAGCTACTGCCGGCGGGCACGCAGGTGCTGACGATGACCTGTGATGTCGCCCAGGCCGAGCAAATCGAGCGGCTGGCGGTTGCCACCTACGCGCGCTTCGGCGCCGCGCACCTGCTGTTCAACAACGCCGGCGTACTGGTCGGCGGCCCGCTGTGGACCACGACCGAACAGGATTGGGCGTGGATGTTCGGCATCAACGTGATGGGTGTCGCCCATGGCATCCGCAGTTTTGTGCCGCGGATGCTGGCGCAAAAGGATCGATGCCACATCGTCAATACCGCCTCGGTCGCCGGCTTGCTGTCGGTGCCGGGTAACGGCATCTACTGTGCGACCAAGCATGCGGTGGTGACGATGTCTGAATGCCTGCAGCTTGAATTGCAGGAGGAAAACGCATCGATCGGTGTGTCGGTGCTGTGCCCGGCCTTCGTAGCGACGGGCATCGCCGATGCCGGACGCAATAGGCCGGCCGAATTGGCTGTCGCCAACCCGCTGAAAGAGAAGTACGAAGAACAGACGCGCAAGGCGACCCAGGCCGGCAAGCTCAGTGCGAACGATATCGCGCGCATCACCCTTGATGCGGTGAAGGAAAACCGCTTCTACATTTTGCCGCATCAAAAGATCAAGAGCCTGATCGAGGTGCGCATGGGCGACATCCTCGAAGAACGCAGCCCGCGCAAAACCTCGCGCTGAAGTATCTGCCTGCCAGCGGCGCATCTGTAGGAGCGAGCCCTGCTCGCGATGGACTCAAGAGCGCCGCGTTTTACCAGTAAACACGCGTTATCGTTGAAGACCATCGCGAGCAAGCTCGCTCCTACAGGGTTAATAGTGCAGGCAGATCTTGCCAAAATGCCCGGCAGTCTGCTGATGGGCAAAGGCCTCGGCAATCTGTTCCAGCGGATAGCGGCTGTCGATGACCGGGCGCCAGCTGAAGTTCTCCAGCGCACGCACCATGTCCTGCTGCTGCTCACGGCTGCCGACGATCAGACCGCGCAGGGTTTGCTGTTTGCGCATCAACTCCAGGGTCGGCACGCTGCCGGCAAACCCGGTGAGCACGCCGATCAGCGCAATGTGGCCACCCGCTGCGCAGGCGCGGATGGACTGCGGCAGCGTGCCCGGGCCACCCACTTCCACCACGATGTCGGCACCGCGGCCATCGGTGGCGGCCAGAACCGCATCGCCCCATTCGGGCTGGTCTTTGTAGTTGATGACCTGATCGGCCCCCAATGCCAGCAGACGCTCTTTCTTGGACTCGGACGACGTCGTGGCAATCACCCGTGCGCCCATCGCCTTGGCCATTTGCAAGGCAAAGATCGACACGCCGCCGGTGCCCAGTATCAGTACGGTATCGCCGGCCTGGATGTGACCATCGACTACCAATGCACGCCAGGCAGTCAAACCGGCGGTGGTCAGCGTGGCGGCTTCTTCATGGGTGTAGCCCTTGGGCGCCAGGGTGAAGGCCTCGGTGGGCAGGTTGACCCGTTCGCGGGCAAATCCGTCCACGCCATCGCCCGGCACGGTCTGGAAGGTGGTGGGCACGGCGCGGCCGGATTGCCAGTGGGGGAAGAAGCACGACACGACGCAATCACCCACGGCAAATTCCGTCACGCCTTCGCCCACGGCAGTGACGACGCCGGCGCCGTCGGACATGGGAATGCGGCCATCCTCTGCACGGGCGTGGCCGGTGACCACACCCAGGTCGTGGTAGTTGAGCGAGCTGGCATGGATGCGTACCTGGATCTCGCCGGCTGCGGGTGCACCGGGGGCGGCCATGTCGACCAGGCGCAGGTTGTCCAGGCCAGCGGGGTGTTGGAGTTGAATGGCTTTCATGATGGTCCTTGAGTCAGTCCGTGCGACGGGAGGATTGGAATTTGTTCGTCTGCGACAACCGTACCCACCTACAGCACCTTGCCTCAAGGGGAGGCTGCGGCGATGCGCACCGCAGCCTGAGCTTGATTAGCGCATAACGTCACGCATGCTGTTCATGTCGATCACGAAGCGGTACTTCACGTCGTTGCGCTGCAGGCGGTCAAAGGCCGTGTTGATGTCTTTGATATCAATCATTTCGCAGCTGGGCAATACCTGATGCTCGGCGCAGAAATCCAGCAGTTCCTGGATCGCCTGGATGCCACCGATGAGCGAGCCGGCGATGCTGCGGTTGTTGCGAATCAGCAAGCCACCATGGATGGGCTCCAGCGGTTCGATGGCGCCGACCAGCACCAGTACGCCTTCGCGACCCAGCAGCATAAGGTAGGGGTTGACGTTGTGCCGGCTGGGAATGGTGTCGATGATGAATTCGAAGGCATTGGCCGCCGCCGTCATGGCCGGCGAATCGTTGGACAGCAGTACGTGTTTGGCACCCAGGGCGCGGGCATCGTCGGCCTTGCCCGGTGAGGTGGTAATCACGGTCACCTCGGCACCGAGCGCCACGGCCAGTTTCACGGCCATGTGCCCGAGCCCGCCGAGGCCGACCACCGCGACTTTCGAGTCCTCGCCCACGCCGTAGCGGCGCATCGGGTTCCACACGGTAATGCCGGCGCATAGCAACGGTGCGGCGAAACGCGGATCGAGGCTTTCGGGCATGCGCAGTACGAACTGTTCACGCACGACAATATGCTCGGAGTAACCGCCATAGGTGATCTCGCCGGTGTGACGATCCTTGCCGTTATAGGTGGGCGTCGGACCATGGGCACAGAGTTGTTCCTGATGCTCGTGGCAGGGGGCGCACTGCAGGCAGCTATCGACCTGGCAACCGACGGCGACCCGGTCGCCGACTTTGAAGCGGCTGACGTTACTGCCGACGGCAGTGACATGCCCGACGATCTCGTGGCCTGGCACGATGGGGTAGACCGTGTTGTTCCAGTCATTGTGCACCTGATGGGCGTCGGAGTGGCAGACGCCGCAATAGGCGATATCGATAGCAACGTCATCGGCACGCAAGTCGCGACGCTCGAAACGAAACGGCGTGAGGGCGGAGTGGGGCTCGAAGGCGGCAAATCCCAGGCAAGTGGTCATGGGTAAGTCCTGTAAGAATCAACGCGTACCCCCGGCAATGGCCAGGGGTACAGGAGGGGTTAGATCGACGGGCGCAACCATGGCGCCGGGGTCGTTTCCGGCGAGGCGATCTGGTTGACGATCCACTTGCCCATGCGCCGCAGTGGCTCGATGGAATCTTGCGGACCCGCCCATTTCAGCCCCGCCGCGTAGCCCAGCGAGACGATTCGCTGAGCGCCATACAGGGGCAGAATGTCCTTGAGATCTTCCTTGATGCTTTCCGGATAGACGCCGACGGTCTGGGTGTAGGCATCCACGGCATCCATCATCTCGGTCAGGTCATCGACCGGCACCAGGTTGGCGGTGCGGTCGTCGAGCCGGGTGGCAAACGACACCGACTCCGGAATCTGTGAGCAGATGACGGCGCCTTCACCGTCCTGGCCGCCAATCACCTGGTACCACTCATCATCCAGGCGCAGCGCGTCGACTTCGGCCTTGAGGCCCTGGTCGTAGCGTTTGGGCACGGTGCTGAGGGTGTTGGGCAGGGTCTGCATGGCGTCGTAGACATAACGGCCGAAGGTGTTCAGATTCGCCAGGCCGGCCTCATCGGTGCCGCTCTGCACATAGACCACCCGGGCGCACACACAGGCCTTCTGGTTCAGTGCGCCAATGTCGCTGGCCAGGCGCAGGGCGGCCTCGCGCATGGTCGCTTCACTGTCGAAGGCACCCTTGCCGATGATGCTGGCGCTGCGTTTCGGGTCGAGGGAGATCAGCTCCAGACCCGGCTGGATGTAGCGGGTGACATGCTTCATCGAATTGAAACCACCCCAGGCAACGATCTTCTCCAGGTTCTGCGGCTGGTACAGGCGTTCTTCGAAGGCCTGGTCGCCACCTTTCCAGTAGGCGACGCTGAGGTGTTTGGTCAGCGGATGGTCCGGCGCCATCTCAACCATGGTGCGGGCGATGGCCAGGGCCGTGAACGGGTCGTTGGACGGCGCCTTGATGATCGCGTCGCTGCGCAGCACCATGTTGCGCAGGATGGTCAGCAGGGACAACCCGGTCGCGTTGCCGGCGACGATATGCAGGGTGCGGGCGCCGAAGCAGCGCACGTCCAGTTCGGTGCCGTCGATCAAGCGTTGCTTGACCCAGCCTTCCAGGTACTTGACGCCCACTGAGTTCTCCACCTGTTCGGTGACCGACTCACGGGTGAGCATGTGGCGCAGCCCCATGTAGCTGCCCTTGACCATGCTCGGAGTGACCGGCGCAGTCAGGTACGACAGCTCGCAGGCTTCCTGCAAGTAGGGGTTTTTGTCGAATTCAAGACGTTCACCGAGGGCTTCGGCATAGTCGAGGATGTCGTTGAAACTGAGGGTGTACAGGTCGGCCAGCCTGGCCGGGTTACCCAGTGGCAACTGGTCGATATACTTGTGCGCATCCGGGGTCTGGAACACCAGGTCACCGCCGCGGCCACCCACGTCGATCAGGTTGTCGGTGATGACTTTGCCGCGGATGATCATTGGCGCAATAGGTTTGCTCATGGGGTTAGCCCTCTAATGTGTTCAGGAAATCCATCGCCTGGCGATGGGAGTCTTCTGTTGCTGCACAAGTGATCTTGTCGTCGCCACCATTGAGTTCGCTGTAGCGCTGGATCGGCCCGACGACGTAGCAACTCGGCCGGCCGCATGCGCAAGGCTTGTCCCATTCGACGGTGATTTCATCGCCGGTAATAAAGCCGCCCCAGCGGATCTCGGCGCCGAGGTCGAAGAAGGCTGCACGACCGGTCACGCGGCCTTTGCGCGGCAGTGGCTTGCTGGTCTCTGGATCGAGCAGGTAGGGGACGACGGTGGGGGCGAAGTGGAAGTGGCCTGCTTCGCACCGCGCGTGGGCGCCGCCGACGATTTCGGACATTGCGTAGGATTCGTTGAGCGTCTTGGCACCGGTGAAACGCAGCACGTCTTCACGCCAGCCCTCGGGTTGTACGACACCCTTGCCGCCACCGGCGGTGTGCACGAACGAGTCAGGGTGGAAGACACCTTCCAGGCCCCGCGCAAGGCCGGCCTTGGCCATGCTGTGCAGCAGGTTCCAGGTCGCGCCGATGTACACGCGCTGACCATTGAGCTTGGTGGACATATGATCGAAGAAGGTCGCCAGGTGCTGTGGCATGTCGGCTTGCAACTGGTCGAAAGCCTTCTTCTTTTCCAGCAGTTCCGGGCTGATCACCAGGCGGTCGAGGGTGCCTTTGGACTGTGCCGCGCGCAGCTTGGCCCCCAGGTGCAGCACGTCGGTGCTGAGGGTGGTCGGGTAAGCGGCATGGAAATGCGATTCGTCCGGCAACAGTGCTGGAATCATGGCGGCATGGACGCGCACATGGCTCAGGTAACCCTTGCGGTAGTAAGGGTAGATCGTGTGCAAGTTGGGCTCCGGGGTGTCCGGACCCTCCATGTTCCACACCATCATCTTGCGCAGTTGAGCGAATTTTTCCCACTCATGTACACCCTGGGGCAGGAACGACAGGGTGCCGGAAGTGCCCGAGGTGTGACTGATGCGCAGCTGCGGCACGCCTTCGTCCATGGTCTCGAACCAGTCATCCAGGCCTTGGCAATCGCTGACGTTGACCGCGGCGATGGCTTCGGCAACCTCTGGCGTCACCAGTTTGCCCAGCCATTTGTTGATCTGGCCGAAGCTGCGCTTCTCCAGCAACGATGGCGGGTAGGACTTGTAAACGGTGTGTTCGAACAGCAGCGGCACTACGTCGTCGAGTTGCTCGATCTTTTCCACGCCTTGGGCGTCGGCGAGTTTCTTCAGTACCGGTATGCGCTCGCGGAGTTCTTCGAAGCGTTGCTTCAGGGCGTTGAGTTGTAGCGCGTCGATTTCGGCGCGGGGCAAATGGTTCCAGGCTTGCTGGGAATAGTTGACCAATTCTGCCGGGTTGTTCAGCAGCTGCTGGGTTTTTTGTTCTATCGACAGTTGTGCAGTGGGCATTTTCTGGCTCGCTACTCGACTAGTGGGAACCGGCGAGGCCGGGGAAGGGTGCGGCTCAAGTATGGGGATGCCGCCTCGGAATTTGTTCCGGATTCATGTGCCGGTCGATGTCGCTCAAGTAACTGAAAAACAAGGAAAAAAGTAAGCGTGTCGAGATGCCCGTGCAGGCCGTTCCGGATTCGGGGTGGGTGACCGGATTTCAGGCGGGATCAGGAAGTGGGCTGGCATACACTCTGTCTCGCTCACTCCTGTCAATGAGGGGAGCGCTGCCACTCAGACGGCTATTCGTGAGGGGTTTCCGGTTGGCGTATGGGCTTTGCAATCGCCATGAAAACTCAACGCAACACACACCTATTCGTGAGGCTTCCATGTTGAAAATGGTATTTCAAACCACTCCATCAATGATCATCGAACGCGGTGCTGCGACCCGGCTCGCCGATCATGTTCGCGCCAGGGGCTGCAAATCGGTTTTGCTGGTGACCGATGCGGGGGTTATTGCGGCTCGGCTACTGGATGCGGTGCTCGCCGGTTTCGAGGGCCAGGACATAGCCGTCAGCGTGTTTTCCCAGGTACAGGCCGACCCGCCGGAGTCGGTGATCCTGGCTGCGGTGGATGCCGCGAAAACCTGTGGCGCCGATTGCGTGGTGGGGCTGGGCGGCGGCAGTTCGCTGGATGCCGCCAAGCTGGCCGCGCTGTTGGCGAGCAGTGGCGAGTCGTTGAGTCAAGTCTATGGCATCAACCAGACCAAGGGCCCGCGCCTGCCGCTGATTCTGGTGCCGACCACGGCAGGGACCGGTTCGGAGGTGACTTCGGTCTCGGTCGTGACCACCGGTGCCGGTGAGAAGAACGTGGTTTACTCGCCAATGCTGTTGCCCGACCTGGCGGTGCTGGATGCGGAGCTGACCCTTGGCCTGCCGCCCCACGTCACTGCAGCGACCGGTATCGATGCCATGGTCCATGCCATCGAGGCCTATACCACCAGGAACCTGAAGAATCCGATTTCCGATTGCCTGGCACAAGAGGCGCTGCGTCTATTGTCCGGCAGTCTGTTCCAGGCCTGCCTGGATGGCAGCAACCTGCAAGCGCGGGAGAACATGTTGCTGGGTGCCTGCCTGGCGGGTATGGCGTTCGCCAACGCACCGGTGGCGGCGGTGCATGCCCTGGCGTATCCCCTCGGCGCACGTTTCCATATACCGCACGGCCTTTCCAATGCGCTGGTGCTGGGGCCGGTGATGCGCTTCAATCTCGAGGCGGTGGCGCCGCTGTATGCGCAACTGGCCGATATCGTCCTGCCTGGCATCCTGGGTACCGATACAGAAAAAGCCGCTACGCTGGCCAACTACCTTGGCACCCTGGCCGGTGAACTGGGCCTGTCGACCCGCTTGCGTGACCTGGGCATCGTCGAGTCCGACATCGAGGCGCTGGCTATCGATGCGATGAAGCAGCAGCGCCTGCTCGGCAACAATCCGCGGCAGCTGTGCCTGGAAGATGTGCGCTCGATCTACAGGGAAATCCTATGAGCAACAAACTCAAACGGCCGTGCCGGGACGAGTTTCGCCATTTCACCAAAGTGCCGACGCGCTTTGGTGACAATGACTCCTTTGGGCATGTGAACAACGTGGTCTACTACTCGTACTGTGAGTCGGCGATCACGGCGTTCCTGGTCGAACAGGGCACCCTGGACATTGCCAACAGCCCGGTGATCGGGTTGATCGTCAATTCCGGTTGCACCTACTTTGCGTCCATCGGCTTCCCCGATCAGGTCAATGTCGCAATGAAAATATCCCACCTGGGTAACAGCAGCGCACGCTACGAGCTGGCACTGTTTCGCAACGATGAGCATGAAGCGGCCGCAGCAGCCCATATCGTCTATGTGTACGTCGACCGCGCCAGCAACACCTCGGTGCCCATCCCGGAAACGGTGCGTTGTGTACTCGCGAGACTCGCTGACTAAGCGAGTCGGCTCGGTCATACTCCAGTTTGCTGCTTGTCGGTTTTGCCACGGTGGCAATGAGCGGCATTCTGGAGAGGACACCATGACCAAACCAACCCCTGACAAGCCGGGCGTGCAGGTCGAAATTCCTGCCCAGCCGCGCAAGGAACCGCGGCAGGCACGCTCGATCGCGCTGGTCACGGCCGTCAAACAGGCCGGCCGGCAGATTCTCGAAAGCGAAGGGCGGGAAGCCTTGAACGCCATGCGCCTGGCCGAAGACTCAGGGGTGGCGATCAGTTCGATCTACGAGTACTTCCCGACGATGGAGTCGTTGATCGCTGCAGTGTTTGATGATTACCGGACTGAAGCCCGCATCGGACTGTACGCCGACATTATGGCGCTGCCGTCTGGCACCACGCTGTTAGACGGGATTTTGCTGGCCTTGCGGGCCGTACTGGCCGCCCATCACAAGAAAACCCTCTACGATCCTGGGTTCAGCGTGCGCTCCACTCATTATGACGAGCTGGTGCGACTGGATGTGGTCAAGGCCAAGCAGCTTTGGACCGCCACCGCGAGTTCGGCCTTGATGAAACGCTTCGCCAGCGAAATCCGGGTCAAGGACCGGGAAAAAGCAGAGTTTCTGGTTTACCAGACCTGGTCGGTGCTACCTCGGGCCATGCTGTTGGAAAGACCGGGCTACCTCACTGACGAGGACACGCCCAAGTTGATGGCGCGCATGCTGCACGCAATGTTGACTGACCCGAGCCCTTGAACCGCGAACAAAGCGACGCCCCGCAAGCGGGGCGTCAGGTGTTACGCAGCGCAGGCGGCGTGGAGGCTCAGATACCGATGCACAGGTATTTGATTTCCAGGTAGTCCTCGATGCCGTACTTGGAACCTTCGCGGCCCAGGCCCGAGGCCTTGATGCCACCGAACGGCGCCACTTCGTTGGAGATGATCCCGGTGTTGACGCCGACGATGCCGTATTCCAGCGCTTCGCCCACACGGAACACACGGCTCAAGTCGCGAGCATAGAAGTACGAGGCCAGGCCGAATTCGGTGTCATTGGCCATGGCGATCACCTCGGCTTCATCCTTGAAGCGGAACAGCGGTGCCAGCGGGCCGAAGGTTTCTTCCTTGGCGACGGCAGCATTGCGCGGCACATCGACCAGCACGGTCGGCTCGAAGAAGGTCCCGCCCAGGGCGTGCGGCTTGCCGCCGGCGACCACACGAGCCCCTTTGCTCACGGCATCGTCAATGTGCTCCTGGACCTTGGCCATGGCCTTGGCGTCGATCAGGGGACCTGTGGTGATGCCGTTTTCCAGGCCGTTGCCGATGTTCAGCCTGGCCACGGCGGCGGTGAGTTTTTCGACGAAGGCATCGTAGATACCGTCCTGGATGTACAGGCGGTTGGCGCAGACGCAGGTCTGGCCGTTGTTGCGATACTTGGAGATCAGCGCGCCCTCGACGGCGGCGTCCAGGTCGGCGTCATCGAACACGATGAAGGGTGCATTGCCGCCCAGTTCCAGCGAGACTTTCTTGATGTCCTTGGCGCACTCGACCATCAGCTGGCGGCCGATTTCGGTGGAGCCGGTGAAGGTCAGCTTGCGCACGATCGGGTTACCGGTCAGCTCGGCGCCGACTTCGCCGGCACTGCCGGTGACCACGCTGAACACGCCTTTCGGAATACCGGCGCGCTCGGCCAGCTCCGCCAGGGCCAGGGCCGAGTAGGGGGTTTGCGAGGCAGGCTTGAGGACCATGGTGCAACCGGCGGCCAGGGCCGGACCGGCCTTGCGGGTGATCATCGCCGAAGGGAAGTTCCACGGAGTGATGGCCGCAGTGACACCGATCGGTTGCTTGAGCACCATCAGGCGCTTGTCGACCTGGTGACCGGGGATCATGTCGCCATAGACGCGCTTGGCTTCTTCGCCGAACCACTCCAGGAAGGAGGCGGCGTAAGCGATTTCGCCACGGGACTCGGTCAGCGGCTTGCCTTGTTCGAGGGTCATCAAGCGGGCCAGGTCTTCCTGGTTGGCCATCATCAGGTCGAACCACTTGCGCAGTTTGTTGGCGCGTTCCTTGGCGGTCAGGGCGCGCCAGGCCGGTAATGCCTTGTCGGCGGCCTCGATGGCGCGCCGGGTCTCGGTAGCGCCCATCTTCGGTACGCTGCCGATGATTTCACCGGTGGCCGGGTTGTTGACCTTGAGGGTCTGGCCGTTGTCGGCATCTACCCATACACCGTCGATATAGGCTTGCTGGCGGAACAGTTTCGGATCGTTGAGTTGCACGCGTGATTCCTCGCTGCTGGGTTATCGTTAATGGGGGGCTGCGATGGATGCCGCCACAGGGGCGGGTTTGACAAAACTGACGCCAGAACTTGTGAGCTGTTCGCGGACCTTGTCGACGATGTACGCACCGATCGGGATGGCGGAGGTCGCGGCAGGTGACGGAGCGTTGCAGACGCTGACGCTGCGAGCGGTGTTGACGAACAGGAAGTCGTCGATCAGCTTGCCGTCCAGCGAGACAGCCTGGGCTCGGACACCGGCCGGGTAGGCGGTGAGATCGCTCTTGGTGAGGCTCGGGCAGTACTTCTGCACTTGCTTGAGGTAGCCGCCCTTGAACAACGAGTTTTTCATCTCGATCAGTCCGGGGCGCAGGTTCTTCTTCAGCACCTTGAGAATGCCCGGGGTGGTCAGGGTTTCGAACATATCGGACAGCGAGACATCGGTCTTGCGATAACCTTCGCGCTTCATCGCCAGCACCGCGTTGGGGCCGACGGTGACGGTGCCGTCGATCATGCGGGTCAGGTGTACGCCGAGGAACGGCATGGACGGGTCCGGGATCGGGTAGATCAGGTGGTTGACGATCTGGTTGTGCTGCTTGGGCAGCAGGTAGTACTCGCCCCGGAACGGGCAGATGATGAAGTTCGGCTTCATTCCGAGCATGCGCACAACGCGGTCGGCCATCAGGCCCGAGCAGGTGATCAGGAAGCGCCCGTGGTGCTCCTGGTCGCTGCAGCGCACCACCACTTCATCGGGACGCTCATCGATGGCGACTACTTCGCTGTTGTAGCGGATCTCGCCACCGGCGGCTGCGAATTCGCCGCCCATGGCCGCAGTGACCTGGGCGTAGTTCACGATGCCGCTTGAAGGCACGAAGATACCGCCCAGGCCGACGATGTTCGGCTCGCGCTCGCGCAGCTCGGCGGCCGTCAACCAGTCACGCTTGATGCCATTGGCTGCAGTGCGTTCCCACAGCGCGCGCATGCGCTCCATTTCCAGCTCGTTGGTGGCCACCAGCAGCTTGCCGCACTCGTCATAAGGGATGCTGTGCTTGGTGCAGAAGGCCTTGGTGGCCTTATTGCCTTCCAGACAGAAACGCGCCTTCAGGCTGCCCGGGGTGTAGTAGACACCGGCGTGGATCACGCCACTATTGTGGCCGGTCTGGTGCCTGGCCGGGCCGGACTCTTTCTCCAGCAGGAGGATTTTGGCGTCCGGGTAAACCTGGGCCAGTTGCATGGCCGTGGACATGCCCACGATGCCGGCACCGATGATGATGAAGTCGTACACAGCCATTAGCCTGCACCCACCTGAATTACGTTCTTGTTGGAAACACCACCACGCGTGGCGGCCCTCGCCGGTTCAACCCTTGGCAAACCTTATTGGCCGCGCTGGTACAGGGTTTTCTGGTAACTGATGTAGCCACGCTGGCGCATCAGCTCACGACGCAGGCCCTGGTGGGCGATAAAGCGGTCACGGCCGTGCAGCCAGAACATGTTGTTGACCAGCACGAAGCTGCCGACCGGCACCGGTACCGACAGTTTCTGCGGGCTGCCTTCCAGCGATTCGCTCAGGGCGTTCAGCCAGATACCTTCCTCGAAGTCTTTGGGCTGCACGAACTGGTCGATGTAGCGCATGGTCGGGCGACCTTCGGCGTCGTTGTCGAACACTGCGTGGAACACGTCTTCGCGCACGTTCTTGCTGGGTGGTGCGGTGAAGCGCATTTCACGGCGAGCCAGTGGGTGAGTGTAGTAGTGGTGCAGATCTTCCCAGTCATCCAGGTGCAGCAACAGGGAGTTGCCGCCTTCCATGTTCTGCTCGTCGATCTTCATCATCATCACGTAGTCGGTGCGCTCCTGGACGAAAGTGCCGTCGTTGTGCAGTTCCATGACCCGGTGTGGCTGACGCAGGTAGCTGTCGGAGTTGTCGGTGTTGAGCACCACAAAGCGAGCGTAGAACTGGCCGCTCATGGCATCGAAGTTGGAGCGACCGATCAGGTGGGCGACTGCAGAGGAGAACTTGACCATGTCATCGGCCTGGGACACGTCGTTCAAACCTTCAGGCGTGATCAGCATGCCACCGGTGGCGCGGTCCAGGATGTTGTTGACCAACACCGGGCGCAGGGTGCCTTCGCACAGCTCGTCAAGGATCTGGGCGATGCGGAAACGCAGGAACGACTTGTACTCCAGTGCCTGGACCGGCCACTCGGCCACCGCCTTGACGAACGCGTCGACGGTTTCCTTGGCGAATTTCAGCTCAAGCAGGCGCGGCGACTGGTTGGAAGGGGTAAGGGTGAAGCCCTTGCTCTGCGATGGCAGAGGCATCACAAGGTCCTGAATTTGAGTAAAGGCGTTCATGGCAACTCCCGGGCGAAGGTAGTGGTTGGCGCCTTCCAGCAGTGGTCTGGATCTGGCAGAAGAAAAGTATCGCCATAAAACTAAAATGTCTACATTTTTATAATTAGGCGACAAAATCTTAATTTGTCGAATGTTTTTCGTCTGATAGATGTTTGGGTATGATTGGGGTTTGGCAAGTTCTGGAGCAGCACCTTGGATAGCGTCACCCCCAGGCTCAACTCTGCATTCAGCGGGTATGAACGGCTCAAGCTGGACATCATCCGTGGCACATTCAAGCCCGGTGAAAAACTCCTCATGAGCGGGCTCAAGGAGCGCTATGACCTGGGTGTCGGCCCGCTGCGCGAAGCACTTTCGCAGTTGGTGGCAGAACACCTGGTGGTGGTCATCAGTCAGAAAGGCTACCGCGTAGCCCCCATGTCGCTGTCAGAGATGCAGGACATCTATGATGCTCGCGCCAATCTTGAAGCCATGATCGTGGGCCTGGCCATCGAGCGGGGTGATGACGCCTGGGAAGCCCAGATCCTGGCGCAGTCTCATACCTTGTCAAAGGTCATGGACGTGACAACCCGTGAGAAGGTGCTCGACGTTTGGGATGAGCGGCACAAGGCCTTCCACAGCGCCATCGCGGCGGGTTGCGGTTCCAGGCAATTACTTCAGGCGCGTACTTACCTGTTCGACCAGGCCGAGCGCTATCGTCACTTGTGGTTGACGCAAACGGTGTTCTCCGAAGAGGCCCTGGCGTTGAAGCGCAAGGAACATGCCGCGCTGGTCGAAGCCATTCTGGCCCGCGACACCCTTCGAGCGACAACCATGATGCGCACCCACCTGATGACGCCGGTACCCATCATTGTCGAGGTGATGCAGCGCGACGAGTGGGCGAAGCTTTCCTGATAACGGGCAAACCAATACAACGAGAAAGGCTTCCCGATTGCTCGGGAAGCCGCGCTGATGACCGCTGCAGAAATGCCGGGTTATCCGGTGCGGCAAGGTAGTGCCCTGCCGGGACAGTTCAGCGATTGACGATCCTGGCCGGTAACGCCAGCACCAGCAGCGAGCTGGCAAGCAGGCAGGCGGCGAAGAACCATAGGGCAACCTGTGGGCTGTGGAAATGGTCCATCACCGCTCCCATCAGCGAGTTGCTGACCAGACCGGCGATGTTCGCAACCGAGCAGGCCAGGGCGAAGCCGGTGGCAGCCGCGGTGCCTTTGAGGAAGGTGGCCGGCAAGCTGAAGAATACCGGCACCGCACCAATGATGGTCAGCGACGCCAGGGAGAACAGCAGGACGGTGATCGCGACATTCTGGGTGTAGAACGTCGCCATGAACATCGAGGCCGCACCGATGATAAACGGTACGATGATGTGCCAGCGGCGCTCGCGATGCTTGTCGGAACTGGCGCCGATGGCCAGCATGCCGATCAGCCCGGCCAGGCTCGGAATGGCCACCAGCAAGCCAATGTCGCCGGGGTTGGAGACGCCCGCGTTCTTGATGAACGTCGGTAACCAGAAACCCATGGCATAGGCGCTGAGCAGAATCGAGAAATCGATACCGCCGAGCATCCACACCTTGAGGTTGAAGAAGCCGTCTCGGAACGAATGTCCGCCGGTGTTCTCGCTTTCGTCCTTGGCCAATACGGCTTCCAGCTCGCTTTTTTCGCTGTCGCTCAGCCATTTGGCCTGGCGGATTCCATTGGGCAGTACGGCAAAGCACAAAAGACCCAGCACCACGGTCGGGATGGCTTCGAGCAGGAACAGCCACTGCCAGCTGTGCAGGCCGCCGACGCCATTGAAGTTGCCCATGATCCAGCCGGAAATCGGGCTGCCGAGCATGCTCGAAAGCGGCAGGCCGATCATGAACAGGGCGATGATGCGGCTGCGGCGGTACGAGGGAAACCATTGGCTCAGGTAGTACAGCACGCCTGGCAGAAAACCGGCTTCGGCGGCGCCAAGCAAAAAGCGCAGGGTGTAGAACTGCCACTCGGTGGTGACGAACATGGTAAGGCCCGACAGCAGGCCCCAGCTGATCATGATGCGTGCGATCCAGAGCCGCGCTCCGACTTTTTCCAGCACCAGATTACTCGGCACTTCAAACRGGATATAGCCGACGAAAAACAGCCCGGCACCCAGGCCATAGGCGGTTTCGCTCATGTGTAGCGTGTCGAGCATCTGCAGCTTGGCGAAGCCGACATTGATTCGGTCCAGGTAGGACGCCAGGTAGCAAAAGCACAAAAACGGAATCAGTCGCCAGACGATCTTGCGATAGGTGTCGGTGGTGGTGGCCTGGGCCAGGCTCACGGTGGGGGCGTCGCTGAATGACATGATGGATCTCCTGGATCTGCCGCGAAAACACAGCGGCGCAAAGCGATTCATAGGGGGCAGTTCAGGAAAATAGGCTTCTGGACGGCCTTTTTTATTGTGTGTCCACCTCAAGAGGCGGTTTGCTCTTCATCGTCCGTGTGATGGCAGTGCACGAGCGAGGCGCAGCCATGCAGCGCCCGCGTCGTTGTTACCATCGGTGCGTCAGAGGCGGCTCAGGTAATCCAGTGCCTCCTGCTTGTTGATGACGTCGCCGTACTTGTTGTCGATATCGAACAGGTTTGCCTCGTGGGGCGCCTCGTGCCGATCCCCGACGCACTGGCGCACGACGATGGTTCGAAAACCATGTTGCACGCCATCGACGGCCGTCGCCCGGATGCAGCCACTGGTAGAGCAGCCGGCAAGGATCAGTGTGTCGATTCCGCTGGCCAGCAACATCGGTGCCAGGGAGGTGCCGAAGAATGCGCTGGCGTATTGCTTGCTCAGCACTACTTCTTCCGCCAGGGGCAGTACTTCGGGGCAGAACGCGGCCAAAGGGTTCCCCTCGACCATGTCCTTCATCACCGGGGCCTTTTTCACCCACATGCCACCATCGGCGAAATGGCCGGGATGATAGCGAATGTTGGTGTGAATCACCGGGATGCCTGCCTGACGAGCCTTGGCCAGCAACGCAACGCTTTCGGCCACAGCGTCGACAACGCCGGGTGCATAAAGGGGCGCGCCCCGGGTGGTGTACCCCTGCATGAAGTCGATCATCAGCAGCGCGGGGCGGTCGCCGAAACCGATGCGATTGCCCCATACGCCTTGGTAGTTGTCCTGTGCACTGGCCATGTCAAGATCCTCAGTAAGCGCCCGACAGCAGGGCGCCCGCGCCGGGTACGATCGGCTCCAGATCCAGCGCCTTGAGCATTGCGTAAGTGGTGGCGATGGCAGCGGTCAGCACCGGTTTGCCGGTTTGGGCTTCGACCTTGGCCACGGCGCTCAGGGAAGGCATCTGCACACAGGCGGAAAGCACGATTACATCCACACCCTCCAGGTCGAGGTCGGCCACTATCCCTGGCAGGTTGGCCGGGTCATGGCGTGCCACGGCCAGGTTGTCCGGGATTTCCAGGGCGTGCCAGACCTTGACTTCGATGCCTTCATGCTCGATGTAGTCGACCACGAGTTCAGTCAGCGGCTTCATGTACGGGGCGACCAGGGCGATACGCTTGGCGCCCAGAACCTTCAACCCGTCTACCAGCGCGCCGGCACTGGTGATGACTGATGCGTCAGATTCGTTGTCGCGCACCACTTGCCCCAGGCGCTGTTGTGATTCGCGATGATAGCCGCGCCCCATGGCCATGATCGCCACCAGGCAGGCGTAACCGAGCACGTCGACTCGAGCATCGGAGAGCTCCAGCGCGCAACGGTCAGACTGGGCATCCATGGCCGCCAGCTCTTCTTTTTTCACGTGCTTCATGCGCATGCGGGAAGAGTGAAAGGTGAAGCGCTCCGGGCGGATCAACTGACGGGCCGTCAGCATGGCCGGGATTTCGGTCTCCATCGTGGTGTTGGAGCTGGGGACAATCTGGCCGATGCGATAATGCTTGTTCATGAGTGTCTCCGTATCAGTTGAATGAAGGGTCGAGGAAGTCGCCAAGAGCATCGAAAAACCCGCCGAAATCGTCCCACGGGATCATGTGCCCGGCGTCCCTCACGTGGCTGACCTGCAGGGCTGGTTGCAAGGCGCGAATCTCGGCTTCGTCTTCGGGCTGAATCACCCCGCCCTTGCCAGCGACCATCAACAGTGCGGGGCGTGTCAGCAAGGGGAAATCCTGATGGATATCGACCGTATGGAAGTCCTCGTAGGCCTTCACGATGGCGGGCTCATGGCAGGTGTGCAGCCATTCGGCGCGCAGGGTTCGCTGCTCTTCGGTCCAGGTCGGGCAGAACGTGCGCATGTCCTCGCTGTTCATGCCGTTGAGTGACTGGCGAATCGAATCGACGTACCACGGCAGCTTGCCGGGGTATTCGCGTCGGCCGGGCCCTGACACAGGTGGGTCGACCAGTACCAGGCGGCTGATCGGGGCCTGTGGGTGGCGAGTTGCAGCACGCAGAATAAAACGCGCGCCCATGGAGTGGCCAAGCAGGTGGTAGTCGGTCAGTCCGAGCGCTTGGGCAAATGCCGGGATGTCGTCAGCACAGGTGTCGGTGTCATAAGCCAGTTGCTCCCCGGTGGACGATAGCCCGCGGCCTCGCGCGTCGAGCACGTAGGTATCGAAGTGCTCGGCAAGGCGTTCAGCCACAAACCCCCAGGTGATGGCCGGGCTGGTAATGCCCGGAATCAACAGCAGTGGCTGGCCTTTGCCGCCGTAGCGTAGATAGTGCTGACGAATGCCGTTGGCCTGAACGTTGCCGCCATGGAGGAAGTTGCTCATGCCGCCGATTCCGATTTGAGGGGGTGGGAATACAGGTCGTAGCCGAAGACCCAGGCTGGATCTTCCTGGGTGCGCAACCAGGTGTTGGCATTGGAAATCGTCTGCACGCGTGAGGCGCGTTCCTTGCGGTTGGCCTCATATAGCCGGAAGCCGGTGCTGTAGTCGTTCAGGCCGGTTTCCTGCAGGCAGCGTGCGAGCATCGCGCCGTCTTCGATGGCCATGGCTGCGCCTTGGGCCATGTGTGGCTTCATCGGGTGGCAGGCATCGCCCAGCAGCACCAGCCGGCCTTTGCTCCAGACGGGCAGGGGCTGGCGGTTGAGCAGCGGCCATTTGGTGATGGATTCGGCGTTTTCGATCAGCGCCTGTACCGAAGGGTGGTAGCCCTTGAAGGTGTTGAACATTTCTTCCTTGGAGCTGCCGATGAAGCTGGCGTTGCCACCTTCCCATTCAGCCTGGGGCACCCCGCTGACGAAGTAGTACTCGTCGCGTTTGCCGGTCGTGTAATAGACCATCAGATGACGGTCCCCCGACCACCACTTCACGCAATCTTCGAAATTGAAGTCGTACTTCGCCAGTTTGCTGCTCGGGATCAGGGCGCGATGTCCGACCCAGCCGCTGTAGGTCGGAGCCTCGACGCCCAGCAGATGTTCACGGACTTTGGAATTGATGCCGTCGGCACCAATCACGATGTCGGCCTGGGCGTGTGTGCCGTCGGCGAATTGCAGGCGCACTTCACTGCCGGTGTCTTCGATACTGGCCAGGTGTTTGCCGAAATGCACGCTTCCCGGTTTCAAGGTCGACATTTGCAGTGCGTGCAGATCGCCGCGGTGCACGGTGATGTAGGCCGCGTCGTATTCCTTGCGGGCGAACTCGCCCAGGGGAATGCGGGACAGGTATTCGCCATCGGCACTTCGGCTGAACCAGAAGTCGGGATGCGAGCCCATGTTTTCCAGCTGCTTTTCAATGCCCATGCGCCGAAAGATCTTCATCACGTTCGGGCCCATATGGATGCCGGCACCCAACCGGGAGAACGCTGGGGCCTGTTCGTAGACATTCACTTCAAAACCGGCCTGTTGCAGCGAAGTAGCGGCAGCCGCGCCACCGAGGCCGGCGCCAATGATGGCAATTCGTTGTGTTGTGCGCATAACGCTCATCTCTTCCAAAGCCGATCACCCGGGAGCGGGATCGGATCGCAATTACAGTGTATGCACTCTTTTATTTTTTTTGGAAGTGGATGTTCAAAAATTCTACGGCCAGCCTTTTTTTGCGCTCGTGTTTCATTTTGACCATGTATAGCTGGGCTGTGTTACCGATGTTCCCATTGTTATGAATGGCTTGTGTCACAGATAAAATCGATTAATATTTGCCAATAACCAATGTGTACATTATAAATTTGCACCAGTTCAGCGCCGGTCGCGCGGATTTGGTGCGTTTAATCAGCGAGAGGAGAAGCGAAATGGCTGTCAGTGATGGTGAGTTGGTTCAGATGTTCGAGCACGTGCTCAAGCTTTCGCGAGTCGACTCGAGTCAAAGCGTTGCCGTGCTTAAAAGCCACTACTCCAACCAGCGTACCGTGCGGGCCGCCACCGAGGCCGCGCAACGGCTGGGCGCCAAGGTGTATGCCGTGGAATTGCCGGCTTTCAATGCGCCGGTGGCGATGGGCAATGACATGACCGCGTATTGCGGGGATACCGCATTGACCGGCAACCTGGCGGCCCAGCGGGCGCTGGAGGCAGCGGACCTGATTATCGACACCATGATGCTGCTGCATTCCCCCGAGCAAGAGCAGATTCTCAAGACCGGCACGCGGATTCTGCTGGCGGTGGAACCCCCGGAAGTGCTGGCGCGGATGTTGCCGAGCGAAGCGGACAAGGTGCGGGTACTGGCGGCCGAAGAGATGCTCAAGGCCGCGCGCTCGATCACTGTGCGCTCTGGTGCCGGCAGCGATTTTCGCGCGGCGCTGGGTCAGTATCCGGCGGTGACCGAGTACGGCTTTGCCGACGAGCCGGGGCGTTGGGATCACTGGCCCAGTGGTTTTCTGTTCTCCTGGCCCAACGAGGAAACCGCCGAAGGCGTGCTGGTGCTGGACATTGGCGACATCGTATTGCCGTTCAAGAACTACTGTCGCGAGCGCATCACCCTGGAAATCGAAAAGGGATTTATCACCGGTATTCACGGCGGCTTCGAGGCCCAGTACCTGCGTGAGTACATGGCCTATTTCAAGGATCCCGAGGTGTATGGCATCTCGCACATCGGTTGGGGCCTGCAGCCGCGCGCCCAATGGACTGCGATGGGCCTGCACGACAAGAACGACGGGATGTGCATGGACGCCCGCGCGTTCTATGGCAACTTCCTGTTCTCCACTGGCCCCAACACCGAGGTAGGCGGCAAGCGCAAAACCCCTTGCCATCTGGACATCCCGCTGCGCAATTGCGATATCTATCTTGATGATCAGGCCGTGGTGCTGCAGGGCGATGTGGTTGCGCCCGAAGCTTCCAGGGCTCGTTGAACCAGGCTCGAACCCGGCTTCGATACGGCTCGCGGGGCTGTCTGAACGCGCATCGAGGCTTGGGTTGAGCTATCGTAGGTCCCCTTCCTGTTTCCTCGGACATCTCCCCACAATGCGTTCTACCGATTACTCCTACACCGATCAGGTCGGTCACTGGCTGCGCAAGGCCTACCAGCGTCATATGGCGATCTTCCAGCAAAACGTCGGCGAGTCGCAGTTGACGGCGGTTCAGTTCATTACGTTGTGTGCCATCCGCGATAACGGTCCCAGCTCCCTGAGTGAGCTGGTGAAGATGACGGCGGTCGACCAGGCGACCATACGTGGCATCATCGAGCGCTTGAAGGCCCGGGACCTGGTGGTGCTGGGGCACGATGAGCAGGATAAGCGCAAGGTGATTGTCAGCCTGTCCGAGGCAGGCCTTGCGGCCGTGGAGCAGACGGTTCCCTGTGCTCAGGAGATCAGCGAGCTGACCATGAGCAACCTCAACCCGGGTGAGCGCGTGGCCCTGATGTTTCTGTTGCGCAAAATGATTGACGATCCGCAAGAGCAAGACAGCCAGGCATAAGCACCCTCGTAAATTTCTTCCTATTCAGGTCTTGGCACCGATTTTGCCTTTTCATGTAGTAAGCACTTCATGAGTTGGTTGGTAACATGATGAATAAGGAAGTTTCTGCGACAACGCCGGTCAGTATTGCGTGCACGGTCAACGGGCAAGCCGTGAGCTGCACAGCCATGGCGGACACGCCGCTATTGTTGATTCTTCGCAATGACCTGCTGCTGAACGGCCCCAAGTACGGTTGTGGGCTGGGTGAATGCGGCGCCTGCACCGTCATTGTCGATGGCAAGGCCGGGCGCTCCTGTGTGTTGCCGTGGGCCGGCATGTCCGGTCGCAACATCACCACGCTCGAAGGGCTGGGTTCCCGAACGCTGTTGCATCCGGTTCAGCAGGCGTTCATCGAGGAGCAGGCGGCCCAATGCGGCTATTGCCTCAATGGCATGATCATGACCACCAAGGCCCTGCTTGATCGTAACCCCGCTCCCAGTGATGAAGAGATACGGCGGGCGCTGGCGGCCAACCTGTGCCGCTGCGGCACTCACCTCGAAATTCTCAAGGCGGTGCAGCGCGCCGTTCAGCTTTGCCGGGAGTGCCCTCACTGTGACTGATGCAATTTCTACTGTTCCTACCCAGGCGCAACTGCGCGCACGCGATGGCGTTTTACTGGTGGTCAATCAGATTCAGCCGCCCTCAGGGCCTGTGCCCAAGGGCCAACAGCCGGTGCTCAAACCCATGGAGCTTGGGCTGTTTATTGCCTTGTGCGACAACGGCAAGTTCTATGCCTTCAACGGTCACGTAGACCTGGGCACCGGTATACAGACTTCATTGGCGCAAATCGTGGCAGAAGAGCTTGACCTGCGCATGGACCAATTGCGCATGGTGCTCGGCGATACTTCGCGGGCGCCTAACCAGGGTGCAACCATTGCCAGCGCCACCTTGCAGATCTCGGCGATTCCATTGCGCAATGCGGCGGCGGAGGCGCGCCGCTGGCTGCTGGAAGCGGCGGCGCAGCGCTGGGGTGTGGAAGTCGCCAGTTTGCGCATCGAGGCAGGCTGCATTCTGGGGCCGCAGGCCCGGCAGATTCCGTTCGAGGCGTTGATCAAGGGACTGCACGTTGAGCTGAGCATTTCGGGTAATGCGCCACTCAAGGCAGTCGAAGACTATCGACTGGTCGGGCAGAGTTCTTCCCGGATCGACATTCCAGCCAAGGCCACCGGTGAGTGCACGTTTGTCCATGACATGCGCGTGCCCGGAATGCTGCATGGGCGCATGGTTCGGCCGCCCTATGATGGCTACGACACCGGCCCTTTTGTCGGCACCAGTTTGCTCGGCGTCGATGAGTCTTCGATCGCGCACCTGCCCGGCATTGTGGCGGTGGTGGTTATCGGCGATTTTGTCGGCGTGGTCGCCGAGCGCGAGGAGCAGGCGATCAAGGCGGCGAATGAGCTCAAGGTCAGCTGGAAACCCTGGCAGCATCACCTGCCGGATCTGCAGAATGTCGAACAGGCGATTCGTGACAATCCGCACATCGAAAGGGTCGTGCACGACACCGGCAATGTCGATGCTGCGCTCGCCTCGGTCAACCGTCGATTGACTCGCAACTATCTGTGGCCCTACCAACTGCACGCCTCCATCGGGCCGTCCTGCGCGGTAGCCGATTACCATGCCGAGGGCACGCTCCTGTGGTCTGGCACGCAGAACCCGCACCTGTTGCGGGCGGATCTGGCCTGGCTGCTGGAGTGTGACGAACAACTGATCGAAATCATCCGCATGGAAGCCTCTGGCTGTTATGGGCGCAACTGCGCGGATGACGTGTGTGCCGATGCGTTGTTGCTTTCGCGGGCGGTCGGCAAGCCGGTGCGCGTGCAATTGACGCGTGCACAGGAGCACGTCTGGGAGCCCAAGGGCACGGCCCAGTTGATGGAGGTGGACGGCGGCATCGATGCTGCCGGCGATCTGGCGGTCTATGACTTTCGCACCAGCTATCCCTCCAATGGTGCGCCGAACCTCGCATTGCTGCTGACGGGCCGTATAGAACCTGTACCCGTTATTTATGAAATGGGCGACCGCACCTCCATTCCCCACTATGAGTACCCCGAGCTGCGCGTGCGCATCAATGATATGGCGCCTATCGTCCGGGCGTCCTGGTTGCGCGGGGTCTCGGCGCTGCCGAACGTGTTTGCCCATGAGTCGTATATCGACGAGCTGGCCTTCGAGGCCGGGGTTGACCCGGTAGAGTACCGCCTGCGTTACCTGCCGGACGAGCGCGCTGCCGAGCTGGTGCGCTCCACTGCCCAGCGGGCGGCCTGGACCCCGCGCACCGAGCCCTGCCAGACGCCGGCCGAAGATGGCGTGCTGCGTGGGCGCGGGTTTGCCTATGCGCGTTACGTCCACAGCAAGTTCCCGGGCTTCGGTGCGGCATGGGCTGCGTGGGTGGCGGATGTGGCGATCGACAAGGCCACTGGCGAGGTGGCGGTGACCCGGGTGGTGGTGGGGCATGATGCCGGAATGATGATCAACCCGGCCGGTGTGCAGCATCAGATCCACGGTAATGTCATACAGTCCACCAGCCGGGTGCTCAAGGAACAGGTGACATTCGAGGAATCGCGGGTGTCGAGCAAGGAGTGGGGCGGTTACCCGATTCTGACCTTTCCCGAGTTGCCGGCTGTCGATGTGATGATGATGCCACGTCAGAGTGAGCCACCCCTCGGGGCCGGTGAGTCCGCGTCGGTACCCAGCGCAGCTGCTATCGCCAACGCGATTTTCGATGCCACGGGCATTCGTTTTCGTGAGCTGCCGATTACGCCCGAGCGAGTGCTGGCAGCGCTCAAGCTCAAAGAACCAGCTGATCCTCAAGACCCGATTGGTTTGCCTTACGCTGCCCCGGTCAAATCGAAGCGGCGTAAATGGCTATTCGGCGGGGTCGCGGGCCTGTTCGGCGCAGCCATGGGCATTGGCCTGACGGCGATGCCGTGGCGCCTGGAAATTCCCAGGGTTGCAGCGCCCGCTGCGGGAACCTGGAGCGCCGCCACGCTGGAGCGTGGCCGGCTGCTGGCTGAAACGGGTGATTGTGCGGTCTGCCACACCGGCCCCAACGGCACTGTCAATGCCGGTGGGCTGGCCATGGACACACCGTTCGGCAAGCTCTATAGCAGCAATATCACTCCGGATCCGGCGACGGGTATTGGCAACTGGTCATTCAGTGCTTTTGATCGAGCCATGCGCCAGGGGGTCAGCCGTGATGGAAAACACCTGTATCCGGCCTTTCCCTACACGGCCTTTCGCAACATGAAAGAGGCCGACATGCAGGCGCTCTACGCCTACCTGATGTCCCAACCGGCGGTATCGAGCACGCCGCCGGCCAATAGCATGAGCTTTCCGTTCAATGTTCGCCCGTTGATGGCTGGCTGGAACAGTTTGTTTCTCGGCCGGGGTGAGTATCAGGACGTTCCCGTGCAGAGCGAGCAGTGGAACCGCGGCAACTACCTGGTCAATGGACTGGGGCACTGCGCGGCCTGCCATTCGCCGCGCAACCTGATGGGGGCGGAGAGGGGTGGTCGTGCGTTTCTGGCGGGCGCGGTTGTCGACGGCTGGGAAGCGCCACCGCTGGCGGGCATGGCTACAGCATCGGTGCCCTGGAGCGAAGAGCAGTTGGTCGAGTACATGCGCACGGGCTTCTCCAATGAGCATGGCGTGGCAGCCGGTCCCATGGGACCGGTGGTGTCCGGGTTGGCGACGCTGCCTGAGGCGGATGTTCGGGCGATTGCCAATTACCTGATATCGCTGCCGGGTGAAAAACTTGCCACGCAGCGCACGCCGGCCAAGGTCAATGTGAGCCTGCGGGTGGCCGATCTGGCGGCAGGACGGAGGATTTTCGAAGGCGCGTGCCTGGGCTGTCACAGTGCCGCGCAAGGCGGCCCGGTTCTGTTCGGTGTCAGCCCGTCCATGGCGGCCAACACCGGCGTGCACGGTGAGCGGCCCAACAACCTGATCCAGGTGATTTTGCAGGGAATTGAAAGCCCGGCGAACGGTGACCTGGGGTACATGCCGGCGTTCAAGGCGAGTTTTTCCGACACTCAGGTAGCGGATCTGGTGGCGTACCTGCGGGCAGAGTTCGCCCCGCAGAAGTCTGCCTGGCCAGAACTGACCAAACAGGTTGCGTGGCTGCGTGCCAATCCGGGCAGCCATTGAGACAGACGCCTAGTGATCAATTTCCGGTGTTTTACGAAGGCCCCGCAACACCTGGTCGCACGCATAGCTCAACCATTGGTCCCTGGCATCCCGGCGGGTCAGGTCGGTGTCCAGGAACGCGCCCAGGGTGTGGAGGTTGGAGTTATAGAAATAACAAAGCGAGGAAATGAGCAGGTAGACATGATTGATTGTGACGTCTCGACGAAACAGGCCCTGTGACTGGCCAGATTCGATGATCGGCGCAAGATTACCCAGCGCTTCTCCGGAAAGGGCCTTGAGCACGGGTGACTTTCTGGAGTGGCTCGCCTTGTGCAGGTTCTCGGTGTTGAGGATGCTGATGAACTCCGGGTGTTGAATGTAGTAATTCCACACGAAACCAATCAATTGCTGCAGTGCGGCAACCGGGTCACTGAGATCGAAACGCTGGCGACCCTGCGCTTCGTTGAAGCTGCAGTAGATACTTTCCAGTACGCGGATGAACAATTGCTCCTTGCTTTTGAAGTAGTAGTAGATCATCCGGTCATTGGATTTTGCCAGTCTCGAGATTTTCTCGATGCGCCCTCCCGAGAAACCGTCCTGGCTGAAAACACGTATGGCGGCCTTCAGAATACGCGCACGGGTCAAGTCCGCTTGCTGGGCGCGGATTCCTGTATTTGATATGGGCATTGGCTCTCCTGGGCGTACGGATGATCCATGATACGACATGATGCAAAAAGGACTGGCGCGTCAACTCGCTAAAAATGTCCGATCAACCCGCTCTCAGGGCAAGCAGCCCCGACCAAAAGCGGTCGGTGAAACAGGGCCGCTACTGTCTCCATAAATGGGGCATTTCACCCACCCAACCGGGCGTTTACCACCTGATTTGAGGAATACTCCCCCCCTCACCTTTTCTCTCGCTTCAAACACTCAGAAATAGCTGGTTAATTCATTTGGATTTTTTTCCGCGCTATTGAAATGGCTCATTAGTTGCACCCCCCCCCTCGTACCCACAACCGCTGTCGTCCCGGACATCCTGGAGATGACTGGGTTTGCCGATTCGGCATGACGCGAGGGGTGAAAATTGAAACGCGGACACCACCATGCAACTCCATCGCCTCTTATGAGGAGCTTCCTATGAGTTCCATGATCAAGATTGGTATCGTTGATGATCACCCGCTGTTAAGGGATGGGGTCACAATGGCGCTGAAGAAAATAGCTGACTTTCAGGTGGTCGGACAGGGCGAGTCTGCCGATGATGCCCTGGAAATTGCCGCTCGTTCTGCTCCGGATGTTTTGCTGATGGATCTAAACATGCCGGGCGATAGCTTTGCTGCCGTGCGAGCGATCTCAGCTTCTTCGCCGGCAGTCAAAATTTTGATGCTGACGGTATCTGAGTCCATCGAGGACGCCTATTCCGCCCTCGAAGCGGGCGCGCAAGGATATGTGTTGAAAGGCATAAGCGGTCATGAGCTTGTACAAGCCATCAGAAATGTTGCCGGTGGTGAAACCTTCATTACACCCAAGCTGGCCAGCAAGCTGTTAAGCAATTTCAGAAAGCACGCCGGTGATAAGCAAAAGGTCGAGCTGACCCATCGCGAAGAACAAGTTATCCGGGAGGTATCGAAGGGCCTGACTAACCGCGAGGTCGCGATCAAGCTTGAACTCTGCGAGAAGACCATCAAGCACTACATGACGAATGTTATGTACAAGCTACGGGTTCGTAACCGGACGCAGGCAGTCGCAGCAGTGAGACGGCATTGGGAGAGTGACCATATACCTGGCTTATGTGGTGTTCTTCAACGCCGCGACTTGAATGACAACGGTAAGACAAGTAACGGGCGATAAGCGCTTGCGGTTACTTGGGTGCAACGATCATTTTGGCACGGTGATCAGATTTTGAACTGCGCCCTGGCTTTGGTACCGGCATGGGGCGCCGATTCAATGATGAATATTCCGCCGAGGGATTCGACGCGATAGCGCATGCCGACAAGGCCCAGATGAGTTCTACCTCGACCTGGTACACTCGGTTTTTCGGTTGAAATACCCACTCCCGCATCCTCGACTTGCACTTCCAGTAGCCCTTCGCAGTAAGAGGCACTGAGTTTTTGGCCTTTTCCACCGGCGTGAATATAGGCATTGTTCAATGCTTCCTGGGCGAAGCGGTAAATACAAATTTTATGCGCTATCGGTACATCCTCTGGAAGAGTATCAAGCTCCAGTTCGACTCGCGTCTCGGTTCGCTCTTCGTGCCGCTCGGCAAGCAATACCAGCGCATCGTGCAGGGTCAGATCATTGACTTCCGGAAGTGCCAGGCCGAGTGATATTTCCCGCACTTCGTTTAAAGCATCCTTACCGGCACGTCTGATCATTTCGAGGACTTCCCCATCTGAGGCGCCTTGCGAATCTTCGAGCTCTTCAAGGCGAAGGAGAATAAGAGACAACAGCTGAGCAGGACCATCATGAAGATCTGCCCCGATCCGACGAAGAGTGAGCTCATTGATTCTGGAGAATTCGCGATTAGCTGTAGTGACTTTGCGCTGAAGGGCGGCATTATTTGAGTGCAACTTTGCTTGCTCATGCATTCGCCATTCAAGTGCTGTTTCATGCTGCTTTATAATCTTGTCGTCACGCCGAACGATAAAAAATAACAGTAAAAGCATGGCCATCGTTGCTGTACCAACAATCGCCCATACTTTCTTGCGAACGTTATTTATTTCGCGCTGTAACGCTTCCGCGGTTTCGTAGAACTCACCCACCGCAATAATCTTTCCAGTACCCGCTTCGCGCAGTGGAGCAAAAATTTCATAGAACGGAATATTCAGGCTTCGCTCAAAAGCATCCTCAGTATCATCCTCAAAATCATTGTCCAGCTCTGTATAGATCTTGCCTGTCAGCGCCTGTGAGATCTCCTCTGTCGGAAAATGTTTTTGGACCGCGGATTTGTCGGCGCTGTAGACAATCGTGCCGTCTGGAAGCCAGATCTTCACCGAGACAACATGGGTACTGAACGAGGTGCTGGACAGCAGCTGATCAATGGTCTGAATAGTTCCATCGGGGAGTTCTTTGGCAGTGGTTAATCCTTGGACGAAAGGTTCGAGGAAGTTCTGCATATAACGCGCGCCCGTCTCTGCCGCCGTTTGAACCGTTGCTTCTTCGATACTCTGGCTTACGAGGTTTCCAACGAACGTCATGGTCAAACCCAGAATTATTGTGGCGCAGATTACGAACTGGGTTGAGCGGCTCAAATGGCGCAATTTCGCACGGGGGCCCTGGCTCCCGGGCACTCCGCTACTGGACGTTTGGCCAGTGTCTGATTCGACCAAGGTCTGATCCGAATCATTGACCAAGGTCTCAGAATTTGATTGGGCTTTCGTCTCTGTACACATCCGGGTAGCCCCTCAATACTCATTTTTAATGGAGTGTAGAGCTAGCGTTTGAGGTTGAAGGCGGGAGGCGCGATGAATAGTTCAAAAAGATTCTCGATCAATCTGGATCATCGCTATTTCCGGCAACAACGGCCGGGGGTTATTACCAATAGTGTGGCCGGCCATTCGCGCCCTGTACTGTCACCTTACGGCCATACAGGCCAGGATGTCTGCCCGCTGGGCATTCAAGTCGAACTCAGTTCACTTGAAATCTCTGTTGAGAAAACGTTCCAGTACAATTTTCAGTACGACAGTGTGGGTGTTCCACTCAATCAGAACCAAACCCATGGTTCTAATGATTTCCTGACTCCGCCACCAGGCGTGTGGAACCCGTCTCCAATACATACTAGTCAATTCGTGGTCGATGCCCGTTTGCTCATGGATAAAAGGCTTGTTGACGAAGCCGCATGGAGGCAGAACCGTGCCATCACCCCTCAGGAAGTCCCGGACTATGGCGATCTTCGCGAGCATATTCCGGCCAATGACTCTGATCGCTGGATGTGTGGCATCTGTGACAAGCCCCTTATGCCTGAGAGAGCTACATGGACAAATGCATAGAGCCCCGATACGTGACGAGGCCTTTAGTAAGTTGCACCTTCTATTCAACCTGCATTCATGGGCCGTCGCCTCCTTGATGCGCAACACCAGCCTGTAAATACGGTTGCCATGGGGCATTGATCCTCAGTTGAGCACTGCTGATCGCACGCGATTCAGTAAGGGCTCGGTGCGGCCGTGAAATCAGGTCCCGTCGTTCAATTTCTGTTTTTTGTTTATGGGGTTCAACACTAAACCACGCGTTTGCAGCCGTGTTTTATGCGTGTGGTTTCCTGACTAGTCAAGCATCGAGGAAACAGCCATGGCCAGCTTCATCAAGTCCGATCTTGAGTTCATTCTCGAACAAATTTTCATCGCTGAACGGAATGCGGCAGGCGCGAGTCTGGCTGACATGCTGCCGAACGTAGAGGTACCCTTCGGCCTGCGCACCGTCTCCGGCATCGACAACAACCTGGCCAATCCCCAGTTCGGTGCCGCCGACAATTTCTTTCCGCGCATGACGACGCCGGTGTTCAATACCGCGCAGGTCCAGCCGGTCGGCTTCTTCGGTCCCGCCGATCCTGGCGGAACCACGCCGACCTCCTACCTGCAGACCAGCGGTTTCGTCTTCGACTCGCAGCCGCGCACCATCAGCAACCTGATCGTCGACCAGACCGCCAACAATCCGGCGGCGGTCGCGGCCGCAGCGGCCAATCCGGATTCACAGGTGGTCACCAGCCCCGGGCTGGATGGCCTGTTCGGCACCGCCGATGACATTTCCGTCTTCCAGATCCCCAATATCACGCCGGACGCGGGCCTGACCGCGCCCTTCAACGCCTGGATGACCTTCTTCGGCCAGTTCTTCGACCACGGCCTGGACCTGGTCACCAAGGGCGGCAGCGGCACGGTGTTCATTCCGCTGCAGCCCGACGATCCACTGTTCGTGCCTGGCAGCCCGACTAACTTCATGGTATTGACGCGAGCCACCAATCTGCCCGGTCCCGACGGCATCCTCGGCACCGCCGATGACATCCACGAGCAGAGCAACACCACCTCGCCGTTTGTCGACCAGAACCAGACCTACAGCTCGCATCCTTCGCACCAGGTATTCCTGCGCGCCTATGAGCTCAACGCCGCCGGCGATCCGGTGGCCACCGGCAAGCTGATCGAGAACCGGACTGCCGGTGTCGACGGCATCCTGTTTACCGGTGACGACAGTTTGACGGGTGGCATGGCCACCTGGAAGGTGGTCAAGGCGCAGGCGAACGCGCTTCTGGGCATCAACCTCACCGATGCCGATTTCGACAACGTGCCGCTGCTGGCGACCGACGCCTATGGCAACTTCATCAAGGGGCCCAACGGCCTTCCGCAAGTCGTGATGAAGGGCGCGGATGGCATTGCCGGCACGGCCGACGACGTGCTCGTCGAGGGTAATCTGGCCGCACCCATCAGCCTGACGAACGCCGTGCGCACCGGCCACCAGTTCCTCATCGACATCGCCCACAGCGCCGATCCGACCGGCGGCTTGACGGYTGACGCGGACACCGTCATTGGCGGCCTGCAAGCGCCCGGCACCTACGACAACGAGTTGCTGGATGCGCACTACATCGCCGGCGATGGCCGCGTCAACGAGAACATCGGCCTGACCACGGTGCATTCCATCTTCCACAGCGAGCACAACCGGCTGGTTGACCAGACCAAGGCGACGGTGCTGGCCTCCGCCGACCTCGACTTCCTGAACAAGTGGCTGATGCCCGACGCCCAACTGGCAGCGTTGCCGGTGACGGCGGCCGACATCGCGGCCCTGCACTGGAACGGCGAGCGGTTGTTCCAGGCGGCCAAGTTCGGCACCGAGATGCAGTACCAGCACCTGGTGTTCGAAGAGTTCGCGCGCACCATCCAGCCGCAAGTGGACGTCTTCCTGGCACCCATGGGCAACGACACCACGATCGACCCGTCGATCGTCGCCGAGTTCGCGCACACGGTTTTTCGCTTCGGTCACTCGATGCTGGTGGAGACGGTCGATCGTTTCGATGCCAATTTCAACGTCGTCGGTGACGGCAATCCGATTGCCCCGGGCAATCAACAGACCGGCCTGATCGCGGCCTTCCTCAACCCGCTGGCATTTGCTGCGAGCGGCCCCACTCATGAGCAGGCGGCAGGCGCCATCGTACGCGGCCTGACCCGTCAGGTCGGCAACGAGATCGACGAGTTCGTGACCGACGCGGTGCGCAACAACCTGGTCGGTCTGCCGCTGGACCTGGCCGCCCTCAACCTGGCGCGCGGCCGCGACACCGGCATCCCGTCGCTGAATGAGGCGCGGCGCGAGTTCTACCACATGACCGGCGACAGCCAGTTGACCCCCTACACGAGCTGGGCCGATTTCGTGCAGCACATGAAACACCCGGAATCGCTGATCAACTTCATCGCCGCCTACGGCACGCATTCAACCATCACTAGCGCTACGACGCTGGCGGGCAAACGCGCCGCGGCTGCGGATCTGGTGCTCGGTAGCGCCACGGCGCCGGCTGATCGCCTGGACTTCCTGCACAGTACCGGCGCCTGGGCCAGCACCGCGGGTGCGGACGGTATTCTGAACACCGCAGACGACGTGACCACCACCGGCCTGGACTCCGTCGACTTCTGGATCGGCGGCCTGGCCGAGGAGAAGATGCCCTTTGGCGGCCTGCTGGGTTCGAGCTTCAACTTCGTCTTCGAAACCCAGTTGGAAAACCTGCAGAATGGCGACCGCTTCTACTACTTGGCCCGCACCGCAGGACTCAACTTCGGCACCGAGCTTGAGAACAATTCGTTCGCCAATCTGGTGATGCTCAACAGCGACGCAACACACCTGTCGGCTAACATATTCCTGACGCCGGCCTTCATCCTGGAGACCGACCCGACGCACCAGTTCAATCAGAGTGTGGTGGCCGGCCCGGACGGCATCGTCGGCACGCTCGACGATCTGCCCGCCAACGCCGACCCCTTTGGCCCGTCGGAGCACCCGATCGGCTCACCACGGATTGACCATTTCACGCCGCTGGTGATCCGCGACAACCCCGCCACAGTGGGCCCGGATACCAACTACCTGCACTACACCGGCGGCGATACGGTCGTGCTGGGTGGCACGGTCGGCAACGATATCCTCATTGCCGGCGACTCGGACGACGACACCGTCTATGGCGACGCCGGCAACGACCGGCTCGACGGCGGCTACGGCAACGACAACGTCTTTGGCGGTGCCGGCGACGACATCATCACCGACATCGGCGGCAGCGACACCCTGCGCGGCGAGGACGGCAACGACGTCATCCAGGCCGGCAACTCGACCCTCGGCCTCAACAACCTGGTCTTCGGCGGCGCTGGCAAAGACTTCATCATCACCACCGAAGACATCACCATGACCTTCGCCGGCGCGGGCGACGATTTCATCCTCGGCGCCAAGGTCAACCTCGCGCCGACCGGCAACGAAGGCGACGACTGGATCGAGGGCGGCACCCAGGACGGTGCGCCCGGCGATAACATGAGCCCGACCTTGTCCGACGATGTGCCCGGCAACGACATCTTCATCGGCACCGGCGGATTCGATGAAATGATCGGCGAGGGCGGCGACGACACCTTCGTCGCCAGCGACGCTCAGGACAAGATGGACGGCATGTCCGGGTTCGACTGGACCACCTACAAAAATGACAAGTTCGGCGTGACCGTCGACATGGTCACCCCGTTCTTCAGTCCCTATCACCCGGTGGCCGATGCCGCGGGCAATATCGTGGGTGCGGTGGCGCAATCGCCCGATGCGGTCTATGACCGGTTCGCGGAAGTGGAGGGCCTGTCGGGGTCGGCCTTCGCCGACTTCCTGCGCGGCGATGAACAAAACGCAGCCATCATCGCCAACATCACGGCCAGGGGCAGCATCCTCACCAACTTCGATCTCGTCAGCGGCCTGCGGGCCTTCGTCGGCAGCGCCGGATTCGGTGCCGACGGTATCGGGGGGACGGCCGACGATCAGTTCGGCGCGGGCAACATCATCCTCGGCGGCGATGGCAGCGACATCATCGAAGGCCGTGGCGGTAGCGACCTCATCGACGGCGACAGTTGGCTCAACGTGCGCATCAGCGTGCGTCAGAACGTGGATGGCACCGGGCCGGAGATCGCCAGCTTCGACAGCATGACGCCGATGATCCCGCTCATGCTGAACGGTACCTACAACCCCGGCCAGCTCGTCGCCGTGCGCGAAATCCTGCCCGGTACATCCGCAGGCGGGGCTGCGTTTGACACCGTCAACTTCCTGGGCCCTCTGGCGAACTACACGATCGCCGTCAACGGCATCGTCGTCGATCCCGCCATTCCCCTCGATATCGCCGGCACCGACATCGTCACCGTGACCGACAATGTAGGCAAGGAAGAAACCGACCGTCTCACCCACATCGAGCGGCTGCAGTTCTCCGATCAGGCAGTGGTCCTCGTGCAGGGGGTCAACGCCGAGCCTGTGGGTGCACTGACGGTCGATAACACCGCACCGACCGTTGGCCAGACGCTGACCGTGTCGGCGGCAGGCATCACCGATGACGACAACGCGGGCGGGGGGATCAACAATTCCATCAGTTACATATGGCAGGTTGAAGCGGCACCGGGCTCGGGCGTCTTCGAGGACATCATCCTCGGGCCAGGCCGCATCGGTCTCGGATTTACAAGAGCGGACGCGCCCACTCTCACGGTGACGTCGGATCTTGCCGGCCTGGCAGTGCGCGTCAAAGGCATCTATGCGGACGATAATGGCGTGACCGAGCAGGTATTCTCGGCACCGACCACGGCAATAGTGGCCGCGGCGCCGGCCCCCGCACCGGCGCCTTCGCTGATCGATCCGCAGACCACTGCCCCCAGCAACGGTGTGCGTTACACGCAATCCGACCTGGCGTTCATCCTTGACCAGATCAAGATCGCGGAACACAACGCGGCGGGTGAGAACCTGGTTTCTCTGCTGCCGAATATACGGATGCCGTTCGGTTTGCGCACGGTCGAAGGGACGGAAAACAACCTGCTTCATCCCGAGTTCGGTGCTGCCGATAACGTATTCCCGCGCCTGACCACGCCGGACTTCCGCACGGCCGACGCCGGCACGAGCTACACCCAGACCAGCGGCCTGGTGATCGATTCGCAGCCGCGCACCATCAGCAACCTGATCGTCGACCAGACAGCCAACAACCCGGCGGCGGTCGCGGCCACCTTCGATCCGGGTCTGGATGGCATCCTTGGCACGGCTGACGATGTCTTGAAGGTCGGTGCACAGGTGGTTACCGGTACCCGCACCGATGGCACGACGTTCCAGACCTTCTTCGACCCGAACGTGAGCCCCGACGCGGGCCTGACCGCGCCCTTCAACCAATGGATGACCTTCTTCGGCCAGTTTTTCGACCATGGACTGGACCTCGTCACCAAGGGCGGCTCGGGCACCGTGTTCGTTCCGCTGCAGCCGGATGACCCGCTGTTCGTGCCCGGTAGCCCGACCAACTTCATGGTGCTGACGCGTGCCACCAATCAGCCCGGTCCCGATGGCATTCTGGGCACGGCCGACGACATCCACGAGAACACCAACACCACCTCGCCGTTTGTCGACCAGAACCAGACCTACAGCTCGCATCCCTCGCATCAGGTGTTCCTGCGCGCGTACGAGTTCAACGCTGCCGGTGATCCGGTGGCCACCGGCAAGTTGATCGAGAATCGTGATCTGGGCGCCGATGGCGTGTTCGGTACGGCCGACGACGTCGGGATCGGTGGCATGGCCACCTGGAAGGTAGTCAAGGCGCAAGCCCATGATCTGCTCGGCATCAATCTCACCGATGCCGATTTCGACAACGTGCCGTTGCTCGCGACCGACGCCTACGGCAATTTCATCAAGGGCCCCAACGGCTTTCCGCAGGTCGTGATGAAGGGGGCGGATGGCATTGCCGGCACGGCCGACGATGTGCTCGTCGAAGGTAATCCGCTGGCGCCCATCAGCCTGGTCGATGCCGTGCGCACCGGTCATGCCTTCCTCAACGACATTGCGCACACTGCCGTTCCGGTGGACGGCCAGACCGGCGCAGCGCTCCTGCCTGATGTAGACACCGTCGTCGGCGGGCCGGTAGCCGCCGGCTTCTACGACAACGAACTGCTGGATGCGCACTACATCGCTGGCGACGGCCGGGTCAACGAGAACATTGGCCTGACCACCGTCCATTCCATCTTCCACCATGAGCACAACCGCCTGGTCGATCACACCATGGCGGTGGTCCTGGCGACAGCGGCAAGTGGCGATGTGTCGTTCCTGAACGAGTGGCTGCTGACGCCCGTCACTGCCGTTCCTGCCGACACCTCGACCCTCGACTGGAACGGCGAGCGCCTGTTCCAGACCGCGAAGTTCGGCACCGAGATGCAGTACCAGCACCTGGTGTTCGAGGAGTTCGCGCGCACGATCCAGCCGATGGTCGATCCCTTCTTCGCCCCGGGCCAGGTGTACGACACCGCGATCGATCCGAGCATCGTTGCCGAGTTCGCGCACACCGTCTATCGCTTCGGGCACTCGATGCTGCTGGAGCAGGTCGACCGGCTGGATCCGAACTTCGCCTCAAGCGATATCGGGCTGATTCAGGCCTTCCTCAACCCGATCGCGTTCGCGGGCAGCGGTCCGACCCCGGAACAGGCGGCCGGTGCCATCGTGCGCGGCGTGACCCGCCAGGTAGGCAACGAGATTGACGAGTTCGTCACTGAAGCCCTGCGCAACAATCTGCTCGGCCTGCCGCTCGATCTGCCTGCCATCAACCTGGCGCGCGGCCGCGATACCGGCATTCCGTCGCTGAACGCGGCGCGGCGGGAGTTCTATCTGCCTACTGGCGACGCAGAGCTGAAGCCTTACACCAGTTGGGCCGATTTCGTGCAGCACATAAAACATCCGGAATCGCTGATCAACTTCATCGCCGCCTACGGCACGCACTCGACCATCACCGGCGCCATCACGCTGGCGGACAAGCGCGCAGCGGCTGCGGACCTGGTGTTAGGCGGCGCGACTGCACCGGCCGACCGTGTCGACTTCCTGAACAGCACGGGAGCCTGGGCCAGCACCGCCGGTGCGGACGGTATTCTGAACACCGCAGACGACGTGACCATCACCGGCCTGGACAACGTCGACTTCTGGGTTGGCGGGCTGGCCGAGGAGAAAATGCCCTTTGGCGGCATGCTCGGCTCGACCTTCAACTTCGTCTTCGAGAACCAGATGGAGAAACTCCAGGACGGAGACCGCTTCTACTATCTGGAGCGCACCGCCTCGATGGACTTTGGCGCGGAGCTTGAGAACAACACGTTCTCCGCGCTGGTCATGGCCAATACCGACGCAACACACCTCTCGGCCAGGGTTTTCCTGACGCCGGCTTACACTCTGGAGGTCAACCAGGCGAACCAGTACAACCCGAGTGTGGTGGCCGGGCCCGACGGCATCGTCGGCACGATCGATGATCTGCCAGTCACCGCCGATCCGTTTGGTCCGTCGGTCCACCCGATTGGCTCACCGCGCACTGATTTTCTCACGCCGCTGGTGATCCGCGACAACCCCGGCACAGTGGGCCCGGATACCAACTACCTGCACTACACCGGCGCTGATACGGTCGTGCTCGGCGGCACGCCCGGCAACGATATCCTCATTGCCGGCGACTCGGACGATGACACTGTCTATGGCGATGCCGGTAACGACCGGATCGATGGCGGCTACGGTAACGACCAACTCCTTGGCGGTACCGGTGACGACATCATCACCGACATCGGCGGCGACGACGTCATCCACGGCGAGGACGGCAACGACGTCATCCAGGGCGGCAACGGCCTGAACCTGATCCTCGGCCAGGCCGGCCAGGACTTCATCATCACTGGCGAGGACGCGGCCGACAGCAGTGGCGGCCTGGGCAACGACTTCATCCTCGGCAGCAAGGCGAACGAGTTCGCGCGCGGCGGTGAAGGCGACGACTGGATCCAGGGCGGATCCGCCGATGGCGTTGCCGGCGACAACTTCGACCCATTCGGCAACGATCCGATCATTGGCAACGATGTCTTCATGGGCGATGGCGGACCGGATAACTTCGATGGGGAAGGCGGTGATGACATCATGGTCGGCAGCCCCAGCGAGGCGGACCGTTTCATCGGGTTCTCCGGTTACGACTGGGCGACCTACAAGGACGATCCGGTCGGCGTGACCATTGGCCTCAACTCCAGTCAGCGCTTCTTCGATCAGCCGGCGGTGCCCGGTTCCACCGCGTCGATCCTTGCCCGGTTGGACCTGGTGGAAGGGCTGTCGGGATCGGCACACGCCGATTTCCTCAGCGGCGATGATTCCACCGCGGTAACGCTCGCTATCGCTGGCGCCACGGGCAGCGTGCTCACCAACTTCGACCTCATCAGTGGTCTGCGGGCGTTCGTCGGCGCCGCTGCTGCTGGCACCGATGGCATCGTGGGTACTGCAGACGATAAGTTCGACGGGGGCAACATTATCCTGGGTGGTGCCGGCAGCGACGTCATCGAAGGCCGTGCCGGCGATGACCTCATCGATGGCGACAAGTGGCTCAACGTGCGCATCAGCGTGCGGCAGAACATCGATGGCACCGGGCCGGAAATCGCCAGTTTCGACAACATGACGCCTCTGGTTCCGCTGATGTTGAACGGTACCTATAACCCCGGCCAGCTCCAGGTCGTCCGTGAAATTCTGACGGCGACCGGTCCCGACTTCGACACGGCGCTGTTCTCCGGCAATTTGGCGGATTACACCGTGATTGAAAACGTCAACGGCACCTATACGGTCATCGACAGTGTCGCTGGCAGGGACGGGACCGACACCCTCAGCAATATCGAGCGGGTGCAGTTCTCCGATCAGGCGATCGTGCTTGGCGGTTTGAACTCGGCGCCAGTCGGTTCGCTGAGGATCGACGATCCTACGCCTGCCGTCGGCCAGGTGCTGACGGTATCGGCGGCAGACATCTCTGATGCCGACAATACCGCGACCGGCGGCGCGATCACCAGTCCCATCAGTTTCTTCTGGCAGTTCGAACCGAGCCCGGGCTCGGGCGTCTTCGAAGACATCACCTTCTTTGCCGCCGGGGAGGTCGCGCGCGCGGAGGGTACGACCGTCACGGTGGGCACGGAACTCAGGGTCCCACCACCGGCGACCCTCATCGGTGCCGTGCCGGCTATCCCGCAACTCGTCGTGCCAACCGGACTGGCTCTGCGCGTCAGGGCAGTCTACAAGGACGCCAATGGCGTGCTGGAGGAGGTGTTCTCGGCGCCGACCGCACCGATCACGCCGGCCGGTACCGGCACCGTCAATGTCCTGCCGGTTGGAGCGGTGCTGATCAGCGATACGACTCCGACGCCAGGCTTTGCCTTGACCGCCACGGATGCGTTCACCGACGCCAACGGGACCACGACTTCGGTGATTACCCATCAGTGGCAGGTGGGGAGCGGTGCGATTTTTACCGACATCGCCGGCGAGACGGGCACGACCTTCACGCCCAGCTCGGCGCAGACCGGTCAGCAACTGCGTGTCGTCGCGAGTTACGTCGATGACCTCGGCACACTCGAGCGGGTCACTTCTGCCGCAACGACAGTGGTCGGCGAACTGTTTGTCGGTACCGCGGGTGTCGACATATGGACCGGCACGATAGGCGACGACTTGGCCAGCGGAGGTGATGGCAACGACATCCTGAACGGCTTGGGCGGCAACGACATCCTCAATGGTGACGCAGGCAATGACATTCTCATCGGGGGTACGGGTGCCGACACGATGGCCGGCGGTGTTGGCGACGATGTCTACGAAGTCACCGACCTTGGGGACGTGGTGACCGAGCTCGCCGGTGCCGGCAACGACACGGTCTGGACCTCGCTCTCGGGCTACACGCTGAGTGCCAACGTCGAAAATCTGTTTTTCGGCGGCAGCGGCAACTTCGCGGGCACCGGCAACGCGCTCGACAACACGCTCGTGGGCGGTGCGGGTAACGACGTCCTGATCGGTGGCGCAGGTGCCGACACGATGGCTGGCGGTGGCGGCAGCGATGTCTACGAAGTCACCGACCTTGGGGACGTGGTAAGCGAGCTCGCCGGTGCTGGCAGCGACACGGTCTGGACCTCGCTCGGGAGCTACGTCCTGGGTGCCAACGTCGAAAATCTGTTTTTCGGCGGCAGCGGCGACTTTGCGGGCACCGGCAACGCGCTCGACAACACGATCGCGGGGGGGGCGGGTAATGACGTCCTCGTCGGTGGCGCAGGTAACGACATCATCATCGGTGGCGCAGGTACCGACACGATGGTCGGTGGCGTCGACAACGATGTCTACGCAGTCGACGACCTCGGGGACGTGGTGACCGAGCTCGCCGGTTCTGGTAGCGACACGGTCTGGACCTCGCTCGGGAGCTACGTCCTGGGTGCCAACGTCGAAAACCTGTTTTTCGGCGGCAGCGGCAACTTTGCGGGCACCGGCAACGCGCTCGACAACGTGATCGTGGGGGGGGCGGGTAATGACATCCTCGTCAGTGCCGCAGGTAACGACGTCATCATCGGTGGCGCAGGTGCCGACACGATGGCCGGCGGTGTCGGCAACGATGTCTACGAAGTCTCCGAGTTTGGGGACGTGGTGAGCGAGCTTGGCGGTGAGGGTATTGACACGGTCTGGACCTCGCTCGGGAGCTACGTCCTGGGTGCCGACGTCGACAACCTGTCTTTCGGCGGCAGCGGCAACTTTGCGGGCACCGGCAACGCGCTCGACAACGTGATCGTGGGGGGGGCGGGTAATGACGTCCTCGTCGGTGGCGCAGGTAACGACGTGATGAGTGGCGGCGTCGCCGGCAACGATATCTTCGCGTTTGGCCCAGGCTTCGGCAACGATACGATCCTGAACTTCGGAGCCAACCCGGCCGCAGGGCAGGACTTGCTCGATATCACGGGGATGGGGGTCACCAGCGCGGTGTTCGCGTCCAACGTGAGCATAACGGCTGACGGGGCGGACACGGTGGTAGGGATCGGGGCGGACACCATCCGCCTGGTGGGTGTCAACAGCGCGGCCGTTGATCAGACGGACTTCATTCTGGTCACTTGAGGTCCTGGTCAGTACTGTCGCAGGGAGCGTGGACAGAGGAGGGGAGGGCAATGGATGCCCTCCCTTTCTTCTTCCATTCAATTGCCCATCAGGAATCGAAGACGTCTATGGCCTGTGTGCCGCACGTCGCGCTCGGCTGCTACCTATGATTATAAGCTGGCGTAATACTTCGAATAATAAATAGAAAATTGACTAATCATGGTCCTGGAACGAAAAATCATCCCCAGACCGGCGCCGCCAGAGCGCCGCGGATTTGCCGTTTCTCTCCTGCCAGAAAAATAACCAAAGGAGTCCCCCATGAAGCCTCCCGCTTCGTCCCAGCCGCTGCCTTCATTGGCACCATGATCGAGTGGTACGACTTTTACATCTATGCCATCGCCGCCGCGCTGGTGTTCGGCGTGTTGTTCTTTCCCGCCGACGACAAACTGTTCAGCACCATGGCCGCTTTCGGCACGTTCGCCGTGGGTGGCGAGTGGGGCGGGGCGGTGTTCTACAGCCTGATCGTCGCGACTTCGCTGCTGTGTGTGCTGTCCCTTGCCCGTCGCCATGCCAGTGCTGAACGTCTGGAACTGGCCAAGGCCTGACCCTGAATTTTCATGGAGAAACACATGTTGAAGATCAATGGCGAACGCCTCTGGGCGAGTCTGATGGCGATGGCCGAAATCGGTGCCACCGCCCGTGGCGGCAGCTGCCGCCTGGCCCTGAGCGACGAGGACAAGGCCGGTCGCGAACTCTTTGCCCACTGGTGCCGCGAAGCCGGCATGACCCTAAGCGTGGATGCCATCGGCAACCTGTTCGCCCGCCGCGCCGGCACCGATCCTGATGCGGCACCGGTGATGATGGGCAGCCACCTCGACACCCAGCCTGAAGGCGGGCGGTTTGATGGCGTGTACGGCGTGCTCGCCGGCCTGGAAGTGGTGCGCTGCCTCAATGATCTGGGCATCCAGACCCGCAAGCCGCTGGAAGTGGCGGTGTGGACCAACGAAGAAGGCGCACGCTTCACCCCGGCGATGTTCGGTTCGGCGGTGTTCACCGGCATCATGGCGCTGGACACCGCACTGGCGGTGCGCGACATCGATGGCATCAGCGTCGCCGAGGCGCTGCAACGTACCGGTTATGCCGGCGAGCGCCCGCTGGGTGGCGCGGTGGATGCGTACTTTGAAGCCCACATCGAACAAGGGCCGATCCTTGAAGATAACGCCAAGAGCATCGGCGTCGTCAGCGGCGGCCAGGCGATTCGCTGGCTCGACGTGCGGGTCGAAGGCATGGCGGCCCACGCCGGCACCACGCCTATGCCGCTGCGCAAGGATGCCTTGTACGGCGTGGCGCAGATGATCCAGGCCATCGAAGGCCTGGCGGCGGACTTCACCCCTGAAGGCCTGACCACGGTGGGTGAATTGAGTATCAACAAGTCGTCGCGCAACACCATTCCGGGCCTGGTGAACTTCACCGTCGACCTGCGTCATCACCGTGATGACACCATCGAGGCGATGGAGCAACAGGTCCGTGCGCGGCTGCAGGCGATAGCCGACGCTCGCGGTTTGAAAATGGCGATCACCCCGCACTGGATCAGCCCGGCGACGCCGTTCGATGCGGACTGTGTGGCGGCGGTGCAGCAGGCCGTGGATGCGCTGGGCTACGCTCAGCAAACGATCGTCAGTGGCGCCGGACATGACGCGATCCACCTGGCGCGATACTGCCCGACGGCCATGGTGTTCATCCCGTGCGTGGGTTGCCTGAGCCACAACGAAGCCGAAGATGTGTTGCCTGAAGACATGCGCCAGGGCACCGATGTGTTGCTCAACGCGGTGTTGGCCCGCGCCGGGAAGGCCGACTAAACACAATCCCTGTAGGAGCGAGCCTGCTCGCGATAGCGGTGGATCAGTCGCCATCAATGTTGAATGTGCCGATCTCATCGCGAGCAGGCTCGCTCCCACAGAGGGATGTGTCCGGTTTCAAGATTTTCGTTAACTGACAGGTATTCATTCCATGCGCAGTTTTTTCCACCCCGAACAATTGCTCCACCATCCACGCAGTTACTACTCCCGAGGCCAGATGCGTACGCCGCAGGAAGTGCCGGAGCGTGCGCAGCGTCTGGTGCAGGCGTCTCATGCGCTGGGTTTCAATGTCGAGCAACCGGCCGATTCCGGGCTCGATCCGCTGCTGGCGGTGCATGGCGCACCGTACCTCACGTTTTTGCAGGAAGCCCATCAGCGCTGGAAAGAGATTCCCGAGGATTGGGGCGACGAGGTGATGTCGAATATCTTCGTCCGCGAGCCCAATGCCCTGCGCGGGATTCTCGCGCAGGCAGCGCGCTATCTGGCCGATGGCAGTTGCCCGGTGGGCGAGCAGACCTGGCGTTCTGCTTACTGGTCGGCGCAAAGCGCCATCGCCGGTGCCCGGGCGTTGCTCGATGGCGAGCCGGCAGCGTATGCCCTGTGCCGTCCACCGGGCCACCACGCCAGGGCCGAAGCGGCGGGTGGTTTCTGTTATGTGAACAACGCGGCGGTGGCGGCGCAGGTATTGCGTGCCGGTTTTTCGCGGGTAGCGGTGCTGGATACCGACATGCACCACGGCCAGGGTATTCAGGAGATCTTCTACGATCGCGATGACGTGCTCTACGTTTCGGTGCACGGCGATCCGACCAACTTCTATCCGGGTGTCGCAGGCTTTGCCGAAGAGCGTGGTGTCGGGGCGGGCGAGGGTTTCAACCTCAACCTGCCGATGGCCCATGGCGCCAGTGAGGCCGACTTCCTCGAGCAACTGGATATGGCGCTGAAAGCTGTGACGGACTTTGGTGCCGAGGTGCTGGTGCTGTCCCTGGGCTTCGATATTTTCGAACTGGACCCGCAAAGCAAAGTGGCGGTGACTCGGGAAGGGTTTGCCGTGCTCGGTGAGCGGATTCGCAGCCTCGGGTTGCCGTGCCTGATCGTGCAGGAGGGCGGGTATCACCTGGAGAGTCTGGAGGATAATGCGCGGGCGTTTTTTGTAAGCCCTGAGGTGTGGCAGCTCTGATTTTTGATTTGTCTCGCAGACCGCTTCGCGAGCAGGCTCGCTCCCACATTTGAACCCGTTGAACTGCAAATTTGTGTTCAACACCGACCACTGTGGGAGCGAGCCTGCTCGCGATGAACGATAACCCGTTCCATAAGCGCCCTACGGCACTTGCCATAGCCCTTACGTTAACGTAAAGATTGCGCCAGGGCGCCGACGTATGAAGGCGCAGGGCGGACGACCCGGAGCGCTTGATGACGCTAATAAAAACAAACTCCCCCAAACTGCATCGCGAAGCCCGGCTGGCCCGGGAAAAGCTGCACCTGGAAGGCGAAGTGCCGGATGGCGTCCTGCGTGCGGAAATCGATGCCTCGTGGCGACGCAGCCTGAGTCATGGCGTGCATTTCAATGCCAAGCACGAGCTGGCGCTAGAGTCGAGTGCCAGCCTCGACGTGTTGCTGGCGAGCAACCGCTTGCTGATCGACGCCGCGCTGCCAGCCATCGATTACCTGGCCGAGCGTCAGGGCAAGGAAGGGCTGATCATCCTGGCCAACTCCGACGCCACCATCCTCGCCGTCGAAGGCCGCGCCGACCGTCTCAAGGGCAGTGGCCTGCAAGACATCACCCTCGGCGCCTGCTGGAGCGAAGCGGTTCGCGGCACCAACGCCCTCGGCACGGCACTGGTGGAAGCCCGGCCGACCCTGATCGATTGCGGCGAACATTATCTGGATCGCCTCAGTGATTTTTCCTGCACTTCGGTGCCGATCCATTGCCCCCAGGGCGACATTCTTGGCGTCCTCGACCTGACCCGCGAAGGCCCCCTCGGCCGCGCCCACGACAGCACTGCGCTGCTGGCCATGGCGGTCAGCCAGATCGAAAGCCGGGTGTTCAACGCCAGTTATCCGGACGAAATCGTCCTGGCCTTTCATAGCCGCAGGCAATACCTGGAATCCCCGTGGCAAGGCCTGCTGGCCGTGAGTCTTGGCGGGCAGATCCTGGCGGTCAGCGCCCAGGCCTGCCAGTTGCTCCACGCCGAGCGCTCGGCCCTGGTCGGTCGGCGCTGCGAGGAGTTTCTCGGAGTCGACGGCCTGCAGTTGTTGGCGCGTCTGCATCAGGGTGGGGCCGGCAGCCTGCAAACCGCCAAGGGCGAGTTCTTCTACAAAACCCTGCGCGCGCCGCAACGCTCGATCAACGTCAGCAGCCCACCGCGGACTGCGGCGAAAACGCCCAAGGCGCAACCGGATCTGGAAGCGCTGGCCGGCAGCAACACGCGCTACGCCCGTGCCTTGCGCATGGCACGTCAAGGCCTGGCCAATGAACTGCCGGTCTTGTTGTTGGGCGAAACCGGCACCGGTAAAGAGGTCATCGCTCGCGCCCTGCACATGGCCGGAAGCCGCTGCGATAAACCCTTCGTGGCGGTGAACTGCGCGGCCATTCCCGAAGGCCTGATCGAGTCCGAACTGTTCGGCTACCGCGAAGGCGCGTTCACCGGTTCACGCCGGGGCGGCATGGTCGGGCGCTTGCAGCAGGCCCATGGCGGCACCTTGTTCCTCGATGAAATCGGCGACATGCCATTGGCCTTGCAGGCCCGGCTGTTGCGGGTGTTGCAGGATCGCAAGGTCGCACCCCTGGGCGCAGGCGAAGAGCAGGACATCGACGTCGCGCTGATCTGCGCCACCCACCGCGACCTCAAGCGTCTGGTGGAAGAAAAACACTTTCGCGAGGACCTGTTCTACCGGGTCAACGGCATCAGCGTGATGCTCCCGGCCCTGCGCGAACGCGAGGATTTCAGCGCGCTCGTCACTCGCATGCTGACGACACTGGGCGCACCCGCCGTGGTCCTGCACGATGATCTCGATCGCTTGCTCAGCGGCTATCACTGGCCGGGCAACATCCGCCAACTGGAGATGGTCCTGCGCACCGCGCTGGCCATGCGCGAACCGGGTGATACCGTGCTGACCCTCGATCACTTGCCCGACAGCATGCTCGACGAGTTGACCGCCAGCGAACGGCCCCAGGCCGGCAGCATCCGGGAAAACGAACTGGAGCTGATCCGTCAGTCCCTGGACACGCACCAAGGCAACGTCTCGGCCGCCGCCGACGCCCTGGGCATCAGCCGCGCGACCCTGTATCGCAAGCTCAAACAGTTGCGTTCGTGATGCAGCGCTTGATCGTTCGGCTGATCGACAGCCAGAACCCCGAGGCCCTGCAAGCGTCACTGCGCTGGCTGTACAGCTTCGTGCGACCCCATCGCCTGGCGATTGCCGGGCTGCTGGGTTTGTCGGTCTGCGCCTCGGCACTGGTACTGGTGCAGCCGTGGCTGACCAAACTGCTGATCGACGATGGCCTGTTGGCGCGCAACTTCCCGATGCTGGTGTTGATTGCCGGGCTGATGATCGTCGCCGGGTTGCTGGGCACGGCGCTTTCCGGCATCAACCGCTACCTGCACACGCGACTGTCCGGGCGCATGCTGTTTGCCCTGCGCGACGACCTGTACCGGCATTTGCAAACCCTGTCGCCGAGCTTTTACGGCCAGCGGCGCATCGGCGACCTGATGTCGCGCCTCGATGGCGACGTCGCGGAAATCCAGCGGTTTGCCGTGGACTCGCTGTTTTCGGCGGTGTCGAGTGTGATCGGTCTGGTGGTTGCCATCGCGATGCTGTTGACGCTGTCGTGGAAACTCTCGCTGCTGGCGGTGGTGCTGATTCCCCTCGATGTCCTCTGGCTGCGCTGGATGCGGCGCAAGGTCGAGCGCGATGTGCGGCAGTTGCGCGAGCGTTCGGCGGACATGTCGTCGTTCATGGTCGAGACGCTGCCGGTGATGAAGTTCATCCAGTCCGCCGGTCAGCAACAGCGCGAAGCGCGGCGCCTCGAGACGCTGGGGCAGGGCTACATGAGCCAGTTGCTGCGCCTGCAAGTCACCGAGTTTTTCACCCAGGCCGTGCCCGGCACCCTGACCTCGCTGTCACGGGCCTGCGCATTTTTGATCGGCGGTTACTGGGTGGTGCAGGGCACCTGGCAACTCGGTGCGCTGATTGCGTTTTCCACTTATCTGGGCATGGCCGTGGGGCCGGTGCAGAGCTTGCTCGGGCTTTACGTCGCCATCCAGCGGATGACCGTCAGCCTCGGCCGGGTGATGGAGTTGCGCGGCGAACAACCGACCGTGTTGACACCCGCCACGCCACGGGCGATGCCCACTGGCGGCGATCTCTGGTTCGACAGCGTGCACTTCGCCCATCCCGGCCGCCAATCGACCCTGCGCGGCATCGAGGCGCGGATCCCCTACGGTATGAAAGTGGCCCTCAGCGGCGGCTCGGGCGTGGGTAAATCCACCCTGATCGACCTGCTGCAACGTCATCACGATCCGCAATCGGGCCGGGTACTGCTGGGCGACGTCGATCTGCGCGAACTGGATCTGTTCCAGTTGCGTCGGCGCATTGCCATCGTCAGCCAGGACATCGTGCTGTTTCGCGGCAGCCTTGCCGACAACCTGGCCTATGCGGTGCCGGACGCCAGCCGCGAAGCGATTGCCGAAGTGGCGCGACTGGCGCAACTCGACAGCCTGATCGAGTCCTTGCCCGAAGGCCTCGACAGCCCGTTGGGCGAGCGTGGCCAGCAGTTGTCCGGAGGGCAGAAGCAACGCATCGCGATTGCCCGGGCGCTGTTGCAGGACCCTTTGATCCTGGTGCTCGATGAAGCCACTTCCGCAGTGGATGAAGCCACCGAACGCGAAGTCATCGACGCCATCGACCGCTTGTTTGCCGGGCGTACGCGCATCCTGATCAGCCATCGCCCTTCAACCCTGGCCGATGCCGATCTGCGTTTCGAGTTGCTCGACGGCGTGCTGACCTCGAAAACGGTGCTGCATGAAACCTGAGTTACGCATTGGTGTGGTGGACAGCGGCCACTCGGCGGCACAACGGGTGCAAGTGATCGCCGGTCGGCGCTTTTCATTGCTAGAAGACGGCCTGGCCGAGGGCGACTTGCGCGACGACCCGCTGGGGCATGGCAGTGCGGTGATCGAGGCGATCGGCCGGCGTGCACCCTCGGCACTGTTTTGCGTGGCGCAGGTGTTCGACCAGCGCGGTGTCACCAGCGCCTTGCAGATCGCCATGGCGATTGACTGGCTGCTGACGCAGGACGTGCGACTGATCAATCTGAGCCTTGGCCTGCGCCAGGATCGCAGCCTGTTGCGCGCCGCCTGTGCGGCGGCGGTGGCGCGGGGCGTACTGCTGTGTGCATCGAGCCCGGCCCAGGGGGAAGGGGTGTTTCCGGCGAACTATCCGCAGGTGTTGCGGGTGACCGGCGATGCGCGGTGCGCCGAGCAGGAATGGTCGTGGCTCAACAGCGCCCAGGCAGATTTCGCTGCGTGTGTGCATGGCACCTACCCGGGGCAATCCGGGGCGAGCCTCGGTTGTGCCGCCTTGAGCGGGCACATCGCCGGGTTCCTCGCCGAACAGCCTGACGCCAGCAATGCGCAAGTCATCGAGTGGTTGCGCGACCATGCCCGCTACCGTGGCCCTGAACGGCGCTTCGGACCATGAACGACATCGTCATTCTTGGCGCCGGACCGGCCGGCGCCGCCGTTGCGCTGGGGCTACGGCGGCTGGGCCATGGCGTCACGCTGATCAGCGAATGGCGTCGGTTTGCCGCGCTCGAAGGCGTGTCCGTGCGGGTTCTCGAGGCTTTGCGCGGCGCGGGCCTGCATCAGGCGTTGGCGGAGGCAGCGCTGCCTTCTCAACGCCAGGTGAACTGGAATGGCCAGCACCATGCGCAGAACATCGAATACTTGCTCGACCGTCCGGTGTTTGACCGAGGCCTGCGTGAGGATTTGCGTCTGGCGGGGGTCGAGCTGATCGAGGGCCGGGTGCTGACGGCTCAGTCATCGGCCAACGGTCATCGAATCGAAATCGACGGATGCGAACCGCTGTTCGCGCCATTTCTCGTGGAAGCTCGAGGACGTCAAGCCCCCGCTATCGGCAAGGGCTTGCGTGGGCCCGAGACGGTCAGCTTGCTCAATCGCTGGCAGGGTTTGCCGGGCAGCACCGCCAGCGCCGTGGAAAGCCTCGAGGACGGCTGGGCGTGGATGGCACGGCGTGCCGACGGCCAGTGTTACTGGCAATGGACGGTGGACGTGGCCAGCGCCGGGTTGCCGGGCAAGGCGATGTTGCTCGATTACTGCCGGCAGCGGCGCCAGGGTTCGAAGCTGGCCGCCGCATTTTTTGCTGGCGAAGCAGAAGGTGATCTACAACTGCACGCCCGCAGCAGCACGGCGATCCTGAGCCCGCAGGTGTGTGGCGATAACTGGATTCGGGTCGGCGATGCGGCAATGGCTGTCGATCCGTTGTCGGGCAACGGGATCTTTCAGTCCTTGTCTTCGGCGTTGCAGGCGCCGGCAGTGATCAACACGCTGCTGTGTAAACCCGAGCGGGCGGCTCTGGCCCAACGTTTCCACCAGCAGCGGGTGGAGCAGTTGTTTTTGCGGTTTGCGCGGATCGGCCGGGATTTTTATGCCGATGAGCAACGCTGGCTGGATCAGCCGTTCTGGCAGGCACGACGGAACTGGCCGGACGCCGAGATGGCCCATGCCGAGGCGGATTTTGCGGCACTGAAAATCGAACGGGCGCCGGTGCTACGTGACGGTTTTGTCGATGAGGCCGAGGTGGTGATCACGGCGGACCAGCCGTTGGGCATCTGGCATGTGCACGGGGTTGAGGTGGCGGCGTTGGTGCAGAGGTTAAAGCAGGGCGAGCCTGCGGATCAGGTGTTGGCCGGTTTGACGGTGGAGCAGGGGCGGATGGTTCGCAGCTGGTTGCTGGGTCAGGGTTTCAAACCCTGAGTGAAGAACGTCCGGACCCGGCGAAAAGCCTGTTCTCCCAGCGCAAAGCATCGTAATTTACGCGCCATAACGACAAGGATTTTTGGGGTGTAAGTGGGAGCCTATCGTCTGCTACTGGCCGTTCTGGTGGCCGTTTCTCATATGGGCAAGACGTTCATGGGGCTAAACCCCGGCGTGATTGCCGTGATTTCCTTCCTGATCATCAGCGGTTTCGTGATGACCTCGCTGATCGAGCGCAACTACAAGGCGCCGGAGAAAGTCGGCCTGTTCTACCTGGACCGCGCCCTGCGGCTCTACCCTCAATTCCTGTTCTACTTCGCAGTTTCCTGTGCGGTGATCTATTTCCTGCTGCCCGGCACACCTCAAGCCGCCGAGCTGACGCTGCGCAACATCGCCGCAAGCCTGGCTATTGTGCCACTCGGTTTCTACATGTTCGGAGCGGCGGGATCGTGGATCTTGCCGCCGGCCTGGTCTTTGGGGCTTGAGATGTGCTTCTACCTGGTGATCCCTTTTCTGATCATCTACAGGGCGCGGGGTGTTGCGTTTGCTCTATCCGTCGTCGTCTTCATGGTCGCGTGCCTGGGTTTCATCAACACCGATCTGTACGGCTACCGTCTATTGCCGGGCGTACTGTTCATGTTCCTGTGCGGCAGCTACCTGTACAAAGCGCAGCCGAAGGATCTGGCGATCGCTGCCGGCACCGCCGTGGCGGCGGCCCTGATGTTTGCGGCCATCATGGCGGGATGGATAGAGCGCCGACCGTTCAATGCCGAAGTGACCGCCGGCATAGCGCTGGGCGTGCCCGCCGTGTACCTGCTGACAAAGCTCAAGTATCACCGGATTGACGAGTTCCTCGGCAATATCAGCTACGGCGTGTTCCTGAATCACTATGTGGTGATGTACTTCCTGCACGCTATCGGGTCGGTTGCCTACGATGGGGCCATTGTTGCAACAGTGCTGGCCTTGTCGTTGCTGCTTAGCGGCGTTTCGTACTACTGCGTCGAACGGCCGGCCCTGAAGCTTCGTCACGCGCTACGGGCCGGCGCAAAAAGTCGGGTGGGTCAAACGCAGGGCCGCGAAACAGCGGCATAGTGGCTGGACTGGCGCTTTCGCGGCAGCCCGCTTCTGCAGGGAATTTGTGTTCAACGCACAACTCCTGTGGGAGCGGGCTCGCCCGCGAAGGCGGCCCGAAGATCGCTACGAATTACAGCTTGATCAACACCGACTTCAACTCGGTGTAATGCTCGATCGCCGCATACCCCATCTCACGCCCGACCCCGGACATCTTGTAGCCGCCGAACGGCAGCGCCGGGTCCAGGGCGCTGTGGCAGTTGACCCACACTGACCCTGACTTGATCCGTGGAATCATCCGGTGCACCGCCGCCAGGTCGTTGGACCAGATACTCGCGCCCAATCCATACGGACTGTCATTGGCCATGCGCAGGGCATCGGCCTCGTCATCGAACGGGATGGCCACCAGCACTGGGCCGAAGATTTCTTCCTGCACCAGTGAGTGCTTCTGATCGACGTCGACAATCACTGTCGGCTTGACGAAAAAGCCCGGCCCGAACTGTTCACCGCCGCAGGCGATGGTCGCGCCGCTTTCCCGGCCCTTTTCGATGTACCCGTAGACGCGCTCCTGCTGGCGCGCCGAGATCAATGGCCCCATGTCGACGCTCGGGTCCAGGCCGTTGCCGAGTTTCATGGCGTTGGCGATGTCGCTGATGTCCGCCACTACATTGTCGAAGTGCTTGCGCTGCACATACAGCCTGGAACCTGCGCAGCAGACCTGGCCCTGGTTGAAGAAAATCGCGCTGGCAGCCCCAGCCGCGGCGGTTTTCAGGTCGGCGTCGGCCATGACAATGGTCGGTGATTTGCCGCCCAGCTCCAGGGTGACCCGGGTCATGGAATCCATGGCGATCTTGCCGATCTGCTTGCCCACCGCGGTGGAGCCGGTGAAGGTCAGCTTGTCCACCAGCGGGTTGTGGGTCAGGGCCGAGCCTGCGGTGATGCCGGTGCCGGTGACCACGTTGAACACGCCTTCGGAATAACCTGCCTCCAGCACCAGTTCTGCAAGTTTCAGTGCGGTCAGCGGGGTTTCGTCGGCGGGCTTGAGCACCACGGTACAACCGGTGGCCAGGGCCGGACCGAGTTTCCAGCAGGCCAGCAACAGCGGGAAGTTCCAGGCAACGATGGCGCCGACCACGCCCACCGCTTCGCGTCGAATGAAACTGTGGAACTGGTCGTTGGGCATCAGCGGTGCCGACACGTCAACCGTAGAACCTTCGATCTTGGTCGCCCAACCGGCCATGTAGCGCAGGAAGTCGATGGCCAGTTGCACGTCCATCACCTGGGCCACCGCCGCGCTTTTACCGTTGTTCAGGCATTCCAGCTGCGCCAGCAACTCGGCGTCGCGCTGCATCAGGTCGGCGAGTTTCCATAACAGATTCTGCCGCTCCCGGGGACGGGTGCGGGTCCAGGTTGAGTCGTCGAACGCCTGGCGGGCGGCGAGTACCGCGCGGTCGACATCCTCCGGCGTTGCCCGTGGCACCACGCACAGCACTTCGCCGGTGGCCGGGTTGTGCAGGGGCATGGTCTGGCCGTCGGCGGCCTCGACCCAGTCACCGCCGATGAGCATGCGCGGGGCGCGCTGGATGAATGCCGAAGTGGCGGGAAGCAGGTTTGGGAGCGACATGATGAAACCTCGTCTTGTTCGTGTGGCGAGGTCATTCGCAACGGCTGTGCCAATTTGCCCAAAGCCCCGTGTTAGCAGGTTTCGGCGGCCAAATGAACTCATGAACGAGCGCAGGACTGTCGCAAACTGAGACGCCGCTGACACACTCGTCGCGCCCTGTAGGAGCTGGCTTGTCGGGTCGCCGCATCGCAGCGATGGTCGTTAACGATAACGCGTTCTTACAGAGTGAGCGCGTTACCTGAGAGTCCATCGCTGGCAAGCCAGCTCCTACAGAAAGCAAAACGATCATTGGTCATCGCCCATCGACGTGGCTCACCTATGCTCGTCTCAGAGTGAAACTGTTGTCGCGAAATAAAACGTGTTCCCGCGATGGCTGTACTGCCAAAACCCCTGCCTTTTCCGGCAAATCATTGATTCAAATAGGTTTTAACAAGCTGGCACGCTCCGTGTATTGCACCTCTCAGACGTTTCTCTTGCCTCCGTCAGCGGTTCACCGCCGGCGGTAGAAACCATAAAAACGATAAGCCACAACAATAAGAACGCACCGTGCGAGGTTCGACGTTGATGAAGAGAAAACTCCGATCAGGTATGAGCGCCAGCCTGCTGGCCGTAGCCGCTTGCGTAGCGCTGCATTCGCCTCATAGCCTGGCAGCCCGCGACGCCCAGACCATCCTCAAGGAAACCTGTCAGGGCTGTCACACCCCCGAAGCCGATAACGCCCTCAGCCGCATCAGCCACCAGCGCAAAACGCCGGAAGGCTGGTTGATGAGCATCGCCCGCATGCAGACCATGCACGGTTTGCAGATCAGCGATGACGACCGTCGTACGCTGGTCAAGTACCTGGCCGACACCCAGGGCCTGGCGCCGAGCGAAACCGACGGCGTGCGCTATGCGCTGGAGCGGCGGCTCAATACCGTCGAGCAGTTCGACGACCAGACCAGCCAGATGTGCGGCCGCTGCCACTCCGGTGCGCGGGTCGCCCTGCAACGGCGTCCGGCGCAGGAGTGGGAGCGCCTGGTGAACTTCCACCTCGGTCAGTGGCCGTCCCTGGAATACCAGGCGCTGGCCCGGGACCGCGACTGGTTCGACATCGCCCGCAAGGACATGGTGCCGCTGCTGGCCAAGCGTTATCCGCTGGACAACCCGGCCTGGAAAAAATGGCAGAGCGCGGCGCCCAAAGCCGGTGCCCTGGTAGGCGACTGGAGCTTCAGCGGCCACTTGCCGGGCAAGGGTGAACTGGCCGGTGTCATGACTGTGAGTGCCGATGGCAGCGACACCTTCAAGGTCAGCGTCAAAGGCCAGTACGCCGACGGCAGCCCGTTCAATGGCGACGGCAGTGCGATTCTCTACACCGGCTACGAATGGCGCGGCAACGTGACCATCGATGGCGTGACCATGCGCCAGGTGTTCGCCGCCCAGGGCAATGCGATGCAGGGCCGGATGTTCGAGGCCGAGCATGACGAGCGCGGCCTGGACTTCGTCGCCGCCAAGCAGGGCTCCAACCGTTTGCTGGCGGTGCAGCCGGGCTATCTGAAGGCTGGCAGCGAAATCGAAGTGACCCTGATCGGCAGTGGCCTGAGCGGCAAGCCGGACTTCGGCAAAGGCGTGGAAGTGCTCGAAGTGGTCGAGCAGAGCCCTGAGCGGATCAAGGTCAAGCTCAAGGCGGCGGCCAATGCCCAACCGGGCGTGCGCGCGGTCAGCGTTGGCGCGCTGAAGGGCCCAAGTCTGTCGGTGTACAGCAAGATCGCCTCGGTCAAGGTGGTGCCGGAATTCTCGGTGGCACGGATCGGCGAGGGCGGTGGTTCGACGCCGAAAGTCCAGGGCCGTTTCGATGCGGAAGCCTGGGGCAAGGGTGCTGACGGCAAGCCGTATCGCATCGGTGTGTTCCCGGCGCAGTGGAAAGTCGAAGCCTTCGACGACCGCGCCAAGGAAGACGAAGACGTCAAGTTTGCCGGCACCATGCAGGCCGACGCGGGCGTGTTCACCCCGGGCGATGCCGGGCCGAACCCGGCACGCAAGATGTCCACCAACAATGCCGGCAACCTCAAGGTGATCGCCGCCGTCGACGACGCAGGGAAATCCCTGAGCGGCGAAGGCCACATGATCGTGACCGTGCAACGCTGGAACAATCCACCCATTCCATGAGTTGGCTGTCCTTGGCTTAACACAGCTTCAAGGCTACAGACACTTTTCGGAATGACCGCAAGCCCCGCCAAGCGGGGCCTGCACAGGAGGTTGGCAATGGGCGCTATCTTGAATCTGGTCGAACGCAACCTGCACGAAGTGCAGGTCGATGCAGACCGCATGCTGTTTCACATCCCCAGCAGTTCGCTGTTCGCCAGCGATGAACTGACGGGCACCATCATCGATACCTTGCGCGGGCCCGGTTGTTCCTCGGACGACCTGATCCAGCGCCTGGCCGCGCGTTTCAACGGCGAGGAAGTCACCGAGACCCTGCGCGAGCTGATGGCCCTGGAACTGGTCAGCGACGGTTCGCCGCTGACCCCGGACATCGCCACCAAGCGCGTCGAGCGCACGGCAATCAATACCGTGGTGCTCAACGTCAACACCGGCTGCAACCTGAGCTGCACGTATTGCTACAAGGAAGACCTCGACAAGCCGTCGGCGGGCAAGAAGATGGACGTCGAAACGGCGATTGCCTCGGTGGAAATGCTGCTGCGCGAATCCCCGGACGAAGAGCGTTTCACCGTGGTGTTCTTCGGCGGCGAACCGCTGAGCAATCGCAAGCTGATCGAGTACATGGTCGACTACTGTGAGAAGCGTTTTCGCGAGGCGGGAAAGTTCGTCGAATTCGTCATGACCACCAACGCCACGTTGCTCACCGAAGAAACCGTCGACTATTTGAATGCACACCGCTTCGGTTTGTCGGTAAGCATCGACGGGCCGAAGACCGTGCACGACCGCAACCGCATCACCGTGGGCGGGCAGGGCACGTATGACGTGGTGCGGCGCAAGGCCGAGATGCTGCTGTCGCGCTACAACAGCCGTCCGGTCGGCGCGCGGGTTACCCTGACCACCGGCGTGACCGACGTCGAAACCATCTGGGATCACCTGTTCAACGAACTGGGTTTTGCCGAAGTCGGCTTTGCCCCGGTGACCTCCGGCGACATCAGCAGCTTCAACCTCACCAGCGATGAACTGGTGCAGGTGTTCGCCAGCATGAAGGCGCTGGGTCGTCGTTACCTGGAAGCGGCGCTGGAGCACCGCAACATCGGCTTCTCCAACCTGCACCAGCTCATCACCGACATCCACGAAGGCCACAAGAAAGCCCTGCCATGCGGCGCGGGCCTGAAGATGCTGGCGGTGGATCACAAGGGTGAACTGAACCTGTGCCATCGCTTTACCGGTTCGAGCCTGCCGACCTTCGGCAACGTCCACAGCGGTGTGAAACAGGTGGAGTTGAACGACTTCCTGTCCCAGCGCCTGGACCGCACCAACACCGGCTGCGAGGACTGCCAGATCCGCAACCTGTGTTCCGGCGGCTGCTACCACGAGAGCTACGCCCGCTACGGCGACCCGACCCACCCGACCTATCACTACTGCGAACTGATGCGTGACTGGGTCGACTTCGGCATCGAGGTCTACACCCGGATCATGGCCAATAACCCTGCGTTCATCAGCAGTTACATCACTCCGCGCAAGGCTCACTGATATGAAACATCTCAAGGCAATCAATAACAAAGCGTTGAAGCTGGATCAGGCCGCGGATGAAAACCGCATTGAAGAAGTGGTGGCCATGAGCTCCGTGGCGGGCTGTGCCTCGACCACCGACCCGGGCTGGGAAATCGATGCGTTTGGCGGTGTGTCGTCGCTGTGCCAGCCGATGGAGGCCGACCTCTACGGTTGCTCCGACCCCTGCTGGTGGCCGGCCCAGGTGCCCGACATGATGAGCACCTACCCGGACTGGAACAAGGATGCCCAGGCGTCCAACGACAACTGGCGCAACCTCGGCACTGTCTTCCCCAAAGACAAGTGATCACAGAAGAAGGATTCCAGCATGCGTAACATCAAAGCCTGCGGCCTGGCCGCGTTCGCCGTCCTGAGCAGCTGTTCTGTCAGTGTTCTGGCCGATGAAAACACCGCGTTGCAAGACGGTCACGAATACATGTTGACCACCAATTACCCGAACAACCTGCACGTGATCGACCTGGCCACCGACACCCTGTTCAAGACCTGCAAGATGCCCGACGCCTTCGGCCCCGGCACCGTGCAGCTGTCGCCGGACCGCAAGACCGCCTACGTGCTGAACAATCACTATGCGGATGTCTATGGCGTTGAACTGGACAGTTGCAAACAGGTGTTCCACGCCAGCATCACCCAGAAGCCAGGGGAGAAAGCGCGCTCGATGTTTGCTTTCACCCTCAGCCATGACGGCAAGGAGCTGTACACGGTCGCCAACCCGACGCTGATGATGAACGACCGTTACGAAGTGCAGCAGCCACGACTCGACGTGTATGCCACCAACGCTGGCATGGACGCCAAGCCGGTGCGCAGTTTCCCTGCACCGCGGCAGCTGACCATCATGCAGAGCGGTGACGACGGCACGCTGTACGTGGCCGGGGCGGACGTCTACAAGGTCAATGTGCAAACCGGCAAGTTCGACGTGCTGATCCCCAGCCGCCACTGGAAGCGCCCGAACTACAGCGCGCCGGACGTGCTCTACGTGTGGAACCAGCAGACCTACCGGCATGACTTCTCGCTGCTCTACACCGCGGCGAAGTTCAAGGACAAGAAACAGGACCCGGCCACCGCCGAATACCTGTACGGCCTGTTCAGTATCGACCTGAAGACCGGCAAGACCGAAACCACCGACTTCGGCCCTCTGACCGAAATCTACTTCAGCGGCATGCGCTCGCCCAAGAACCCGAACCTGATGTTTGGCGTGCTCAACCGCCTGGCCAAGTACGACATCAAACAGAAGAAAATGCTCCAGTCCGCCACGCTCGATCATTCCTACTACTGCATTTCCTTCAACAAGGACGGCAGCAAGATCTACCTGGCGGGGACCTTCAACGATGTGGCGATCTTTGATGCCGACAGCCTGAAGCAGACGGGCAGCATCAAGTTGCCGGGCGGGGATATGGCGGTTACTACGGCGCAGATTTTTGTCCGGTAAATCGCAGCGTCTGAGCTGACGCCATCGCGGGCAAGCCCGCTCCCACAGGTGACCGAGTTGGAACGCATATTTGCATCCACACCGGCCCATGTGGGAGCGGGCTTGCCCCGGGCGGCGTTCCGACGAAGAGGCCCTCAAAAACACCACAAGAACAGCACAAGAACAGCAAAAATCAAACCCCCGGCACCGGACAACTCAAATCCCCCTCCTGACACTTCAAGTACTGCTTGAAAGTCTGAACCCGTGCCTTGGTCAGCTCCGTGGTGCAGTTGCTGTAGATCAGCGGATACACACTCCCGCCTTCCACCCCGGACGCCGAGAATTTGCACTCGGCATCGCGAAACGCAACCCACGCACGTTGCGCACCCACCAACTGCTTCTTGCTGTCCGGGTTGCTCTTGAGTCGCGAAGTGATCTGCTGGTACAGCGCATTCAATTCCTTGTCGGCGGCCGCATTCTGCTGCGCCGCGCACTGGTTCATCGTCGCCTGGTCGCTGGCATTGTCGCAGTCCACGGCGAACGCCATGGAGGTAAACATCAGGGACGTCAGCGCCAATAGTAAGCGTGGGTTCATGCTGGAGTGCTCGCTGTGACCGAATGAGAGATGCAGTGTAGCGCCGAGGGGCATTCAGCCCGCTACGCTTGCCATTGCGCGTGTGTTTCCACCGAATCGTATTCCAGCCATGGCACGTCATGGGATGTCCAGATATGCGCCTGGGGCGTCATCTGCGGATCGGTATCCAGTGTCGCCACACGAACAATAACGTGAGGCTGGGCCGGTCGTTCGGCCATCAGATGTGAACCGCAGGCCGAACAGAAATACCGAAACTTGCCCGGCGACGATTCATGGCGGCTCAGGCGATCCTGGCCTTTGGTCCAGCGAAAATGCTCGCGCATCACCCCGGCGGTCGATGCAAAAGCCGCCGCGTGAGCCTTGCGACAGGTTTGGCAATGGCAATGGCTGATGGGCATGTCGAGGCTATCGAGTTGGTATTCGATGGCCTTGCACAGGCAACTGCCGCGCAGTTTGTTCATGGCTGACTCCTTTCAGGGGAATATTTCGATGGGGAACGTTAGCAGTTTCGATTCTCTGACTATTCTCCTGCTCCAGAACTTATTGTCGTAAATGCAACCGAATATCTCAGGTATGGTTGATTGCACATCCCGATTGGTACAACTTTAGAGTTGGTCTTGTGGTCTTACTGACCTACTGTTCATGTACAGGAGGTGACTTATGAACCCAGCATCTGATCGCATCGAAAGGAAAATCCTGCTCAAGGCCAAGCGTTCGCAGGTCTGGCGTGTGCTGGCCAATGCCGAAATGTTCGGACAGTGGTTTGGCGTGGCTCTGGAAGGCAAGCGTTTTGTGGCAGGCGAGTGGACCCAGGGGCAGATTACTTATCCCGGTTATGAGCATTTGCGCTGGAATGTACTGGTAGAGCGGGTCGAGCCGGAGCGGTTGTTTTCGTTCCGCTGGCACCCTTATGCCGTGAACCCGGAAGTCGATTACTCCCAGGAACCCACCACACTGGTGAAATTCGAGCTCGAAGATATGGACAACGGCACGTTGCTCAAGGTCTCCGAGTCCGGTTTCGATCACGTTCCCCAGGCCCGTCGCGAAAGGGCTTTCCGCATGGACAGTCGTGGTTGGGAAGAGCAAATGAACAATATCGAGCAGTTTTTGATCGACAGTGCCAAGTCCCACGAGCAACAGAGTGGCTCAAGTCGGCTCGAAACCTGAGGCGTTTAAGGGTTTCGGAAGGGGGTATATAGCGAATGTCTTACACGCGATGGTAGCGATGTCGCCTGTTACAAATTGGATCCGGTGCGTATTCTGGCCTCACCCACTGAAGCACAGGATGTGCTCAGGATCATGGATGATCGACCATCTGCAAGGAACGCTACGACAAGGAGTCGTCATGGTCTTGGAAAAACCCGCTTCGGCGGGTTTTTTTTTGCGCGCATGAAAAGTCGTGGCGGCAGGAACCGGGTTCCCGCCGCCATTTTTCACTGTCGGTCGAGTTTCGCCGCCGCGCGCTCGGTGATCTCCGCCCGCAGCTTCAACGAGCCGGCAGCCCGCTGGCGAGCCTCTTCCAGCACACCGGCCGGGGCCGTCTTGGGGCAGCCCGCGGTAAACGGCGGGGCCGGGGCGTATTCCAGTTGCAGTTGCACCAGCTCGGCGGTGGCCTGGTCGAACAGCTCTGCCGCCAGGGTCAGGGCGAAGTCGATACCGGCGGTGATGCCGCCACCGGTCAGCAGATTGCCGTCGCGAACCACCCGGTCTTGCACCGCGATTGCGCCCAGCGGCTTGAGCAATTCGTGATAGGCCCAGTGCGTTGTGGCGCGTTTGCCCTTGAGCAATCCCGCCGCGCCCAGCACCAGCGAGCCGGTGCACACCGAAGTGATGTACCGGGCGTTGGCGGCCTGGGCCTTGAGAAAGTCCAGGGTCTGGTCATCTTCCATCAAGGGTCCGACGCCACTGCCGCCGGGCACGCAGATCACATCCAGTGCCGGGCAATCGTCGAAGGTGGTGGTCGGTTTCAACAGCAGGCCGGTGCTGGCGGTGACCGGCATCAGGTCTTTCCAGATCATATGCACTTTCACGTCCGGTAGCGAGGCCAGTACGTCGTAAGGGCCAGTCAGGTCCAGTTGCTGAACCTGTGGAAACAACAGAAAACCGATCTGCAACGTCATGGTGTTTTTCTCGTGAAGTGGGTGGACGGTTTGACTGTAGGCTCGTAGGCTTTGGCGTATACGCCAATATCCCCACGAATTACGCCAAATGTCGAAAACCATCCATGTGCTCGCTTTCGCCAATGTGCAATTGCTCGACGTCACCGGGCCGTTGCAGGTATTCGCTTCGGCCAACGACATTGCCCGCCAGCAAGGCCTGCCGCCACCCTACGCGCCGACGGTGATTGCCAGTGGCGGCGGGGCGGTGATGTCGTCGGCGGGGTTGGCGCTGTTGGCCGAACCGTTACCGGATGAGGGCACCGACACCCTGATCATCGCCGGTGGCTGGGGTGTTTACGCAGCGGCCGAAGATGCGCCGTTGGTCGCCTGGGTACGCGAACATGCCCGTGGCTGCCGACGGGTTTCCTCGGTGTGCACCGGCGCGTTCCTGCTGGCGGCCAGTGGCTGGCTCGATGGCCGGCGGGTGGTCACCCACTGGACCCGTTGCGAGCAACTGGCGCAGCAGCACCCGCAACTGCACGTCGAGCCCAACCCGATCTTCATCAACGACGGCCCGGTCTGGACCTCAGCCGGGGTGACTGCTGGCATCGACCTGGCGTTGGCCATGGTCGAACAAGATCTGGGGCGCACCATGGCCTTGGAAGTCGCCCGGCAACTGGTGGTGTTTCTCAAGCGCCCGGGTGGCCAGTCGCAATTCAGCGTGACCCTGTCCCTGCAACAGGAAGGCAACCGTTTCGACGAACTTCATGCCTGGATCAGCGAAAACCTGACCCACGACCTTGGCATCCCGACCCTGGCCTTGCAGGCCGGCATGAGCGAACGCAGCTTCGTGCGCCACTACCGCGCCGACACCGGCCAGACCCCGGCCCGGGCCATCGAACTGATCCGCGTCGAAACCGCGCGGCGTTTGCTCAGCGATACCGGCGTGCCGATCAAGCGGGTGGCAGTGCAATGCGGCTTCGGCAGCGAAGAAACCCTGCGCCGCAGTTTCCTGCGGGCCATGGGCGTGACGCCACAGGCTTATCGGGAGCGGTTTTCGGTCAGTGCTGCAGCAGATCCGGTGTCCAGTTCACGTCAGGCTTCAGCTTCCGCCAGCTGATTGAAATATTGTCGCGAAACTCCGGGAACCAGGGGGCCTAAGTAGCTGACTGGTTTGGGTGGCCGAGAGTTCACTTGGCGGGCGAGGAGAGGTGTCTGTGAGGGCCCCTTCGCGAGCAAGCCCGCACATTTGAGCGGTGTACGCCGGCAATTGTGGGAGCGGGCTTGCYCGCGAAGGGGCCTTCACATTCAACCAACAATTCCACGCTTCCCCCACAATCAGCCGTTATGGCAACGTGCAGTCCCCTGATGAGACCCGTCCCATGGCAAACCCCTATCGCGAATTATTCAACGCCCCCGGCAGCGGCGCTTTCGTGCTGGCCGGAATGATCGCGCGCATGCCGATTTCCATGACCGGCATCGGCCTGATCACCATGCTCTCGCAGTTGCAGGGTGGCTACGCAATGGCCGGCGCGGTGGCGGCGACGTTCGCCCTGGCCACGGCCTTTTGTGCGCCGCAGGTCTCGCGGCTGGTGGATCGATATGGTCAGGGTCGGATTCTGCCGGTGGCGGCATTGCTGGGCGGTGGGGCACTGTTGCTGTTGTTGCTGTGCACGAGGTTGCAGGCGCCGCACTGGACGCTGTTTTTCTTCGCCGCGCTGGCCGGTTGCATGCCGAGCATGTCGGCGATGGTGCGGGCGCGCTGGACCGAGGTGTATCGCGGCCGGCCGGAGTTGCAGACCGCCTACGCCCTGGAGTCGGTGCTGGATGAAGTCTGCTTCATTGTCGGGCCGCCACTGTCGGTGGGGTTGTGCGTGGTGGCATTCCCCGAGGCCGGGCCGCTGGCGGCCTTGCTGGCGCTGGCCATCGGCGTCACCGCGTTTGTCCTGCAACGGAGCACGGAGCCGCCGGTGCATCCCCATGAAGCCCATCACCTGGGCTCGATCATCCGTTCCCGCGACATTCAGTTGCTGATGCTGTTGATGGTGGCCATGGGCACCATCGTCGGCGTGGTGGACGTGGTCAGCGTCGCCTTCGCCCAGCACCAGGGCCAACCGGCGGCGGCGAGCATCGTGCTGTCGGTGTACGCCATCGGCTCGTGCCTGGCCGGATTGGCGTTCGGTGCACTGCGCTCGAAAGTGCCGCTGGCGCGTCTGTTCCTGTACGGCGGGGTAGCGACGGCGGTGACCACCTTGCCGTTGCTGCTGGCGGTGAACATTTTCGGCTTGTCCCTGGCGGTGTTTATCGCCGGCCTGTTTTTCGCGCCGACGCTGATTGTCGCCATGGCCCTGGTGGAGCAGATCGTGCCGCCGGCCAAACTCACCGAAGGCCTGACCTGGCTGGTGACCGGCCTGAGCATCGGCGTGGCGATCGGCGCCGCCGGCTCCGGCTGGCTGGTGGACGCCTTCGGCGCGCGCAGCGGGTTCTGGCTGGCGATTGCGGCGGGGGCGGTGGTGCTCGGTTCCGCGATCCCGAGTTATCGCCATCTGAAATGAAGATCAAGCCATCGGGGATAGTCCCCTGTGGGAGATTCTATGGTTGAGGGAAAGCCCTCAACCTGCTTTTGGTTGGTATTCGCTCTGCCCTTTCAGCAGTGCAAATACGATCCGGGCAAGTTTGCGGGCCAGTATCACCAGTGCCTGCGTAGTGCTGAACCCTTTGGCTCTTTGCTCTTCATAAAAGCCTTTCCAGGCGGCTGTGCGGCTGGCCGACATGGCGGCGTTGTGCAGCAGTCGACGCGCTTCCGGGTCGCCTCGCTTTGTCAGGCTG